>CAZPSR010000140.1:0-5886 GCA_964589135.1 uncultured Syntrophomonas sp. | reverse complement strand
CGGGAACGCATATGATGGTATGTCGGTATTAATGGGTGGTATAGCGAATGTCTTTTCTGGCTTTCGTCCCTTTATGGGACGAAAGCCTTTTTATTTTGGGCCGACTGGCCCAGTTAATTGACCCGTATAACAATACACAATCAATAGCCAATGATTGGAGGAAAAAGCAATGCAAAAAAATGGTATGGTAGAAATTCGCTGGCACGGCCGGGGTGGACAGGGAGCTAAGATGGCCTGCCTGTTGCTGGCGGATGTGGCTGGTTTGGAAGGAAAATTTGTGCAGGGATTCCCGGAGTATGGACCTGAACGCATGGGAGCCCCGATAACGGCTTATAACCGAATTAGTGACCAACGCTGTACTATTCACTCCAATATATACCAGCCGGATTATGTGGTGGTAGTGGATGAAAGCTTGTTGGATAGTGTCCAGGTTACCGGAGGACTGAAAGAGGGTGGGGCACTTATTATTAACACTTCCAGTTCTCCCCAGGAAATCCGGCCCCGGCTTGGGGGATGGAAGGGACAAGTCTGTACCATAGATGCCCGCCGTATTTCCGAAGAAATTCTGGGCCGAAATTTTCCTAATACGCCTATGCTGGCAGCTACAGTTAAGGTCAGTGGGGTATTGCCCCAGGCCAGATTTTTAGCCCATATTGAGGAATCTTTTAAAAATACATTCGCCGCCAAACCCCATCTTATTGAGGGTAACCTGGCCACTTTGCAGAGGTCCATGGAGGAGGTGCAATTAGGATGATTTATGCCAAAGACATCAATGAAAGCACTCCCTGGCAGGATTTGACCCCCGGCGGGGAGATCTATGAAGGAGGAACCGCCCGGGCTTTTAATACTGGGGCCTGGCGGACCAATACCCCGATTTTTCATGCTGATGCTTGTAAACATTGTATGCTCTGTATTCCCTTTTGCCCGGACAGTGCTATTCCGGTCCAAAACGGGAAACGATTAGACTTCAATTATATGCATTGCAAGGGCTGTGGCATCTGTGCCGAGGTCTGTCCCTTTCCGGCCATCTCTATGGTGACTGGGGGTGGGCCAAATGAGTAGCCGACTTTCAGGTAATGAGGCGGTGGCTTATGCCCTGAAGCAATTAAATCCTGATGTCATGGGAGCTTTCCCTATCACCCCCTCTACCGAAATCCCGGAATACTTCGCCCAGTATGTAGCCGATGGTGAAGTAAATACTGAATACGTTACCGTGGAGTCTGAACACAGCTCCATGTCAGTGTGCATTGCAGCCCAAGCGGCAGGAGCCAGATCTGTCTGTGCCACTTCCTCTTGCGGACTGGCCTTAATGTATGAGCTTTTGTATGTAGCGGCTTCCTGTCGCTTGCCTATTACCCTGGCCTGTGTGAACCGAGCCCTTACCGGACCTATTAACATAAACAACGATCACTCAGACTCCATGGGAGCTCGTGATTCTGGCTGGATCCAAATCTATGCAGAAAATAATCAGGAGGCCTACGATAATATAATCATGGCCATGCCCATCAGTGAAACCCCTGAGGTACGCTTGCCGGTAATGACCTGTATGGATGGCTTCATTACCAGTCATGCGCTAGAAAATATAGAACTTTTGGACAGCGATGTGGTCTGCAAGTTCGTGGGCGAATATAATCCTGAAAACTATCTCTTGAAAAAAGAAAATCCACTGGCTGTGGGGCCTTATGATATAAGTGCCTATTACATGGAACACAAGGTACTACAGGCCGAAGCCATGAAGGCGGCTAAGGTTCGCATAATGGAGGTAGCCGCAGATTTTGCCAGGATTTCCGGCCGGAGCTATGGACTGTTAGAAGAATACCGGATGGAGGATGCAGAATTGGCTCTGGTTCTCATCGGATCCACGGCTGGAACGGGCAAAGCTGCTGTCGACGGGCTGCGGGAAAAGGGAGTAAAAGCAGGGCTGGTAAAAATACGGGTATTTCGTCCTTTTCCTGGGGAGGAACTGGCCCAGGTTCTTAACGGCACCCGGGCGGTAGCAGTCATGGATAAGTCAGAAGGCTTTTCAGCTAACGGAGGACCTTTATTTGCGGAGACTCGCAGTGCTTTATACGATCTCCAGGAACGCCCCTATTTGATTAATATTGTTTATGGTCTGGGAGGGCGTGACGTAAGAACCGAGGATATTGAGGGAGTATTTAATCGCTTGGCCCATATCAGTAAGAGTGGCCAGATCGGACCGGTATATGTCCATATGGGCCAAAGGTCAAAGGAGGAAAAGCGTGAGCAAAATATATAACCTAAAAAGGGAAGTGGAAAAGCCAGTCCGTCTTACCGGAGGACATCGACTTTGTGCCGGCTGTGGGGCCGGAGTGGTGGTCTCTGGAGTGCTGCGGGCCCTGGATAAAGAGGATAGGGCAGTGGTGGTCAATGCTACCAGTTGTCTGGAGGTCTCCACCTTTATGTATCCTTACACTGCCTATATGGACAGTTTTATTCATTCTGCTTTCGAAAACTCTGCCGCTACTTGTTCTGGGGTGGAAGCCGCCTATAAGGCTTTGCAACGTCGCGGTAAGGTGGATGGAACGGTGAAGTTTATAACTTTTGCCGGTGACGGGGGAACCTATGATATAGGTTTTCAATCCCTGTCGGGGGCTATGGAACGCGGTCATGACATGGTCTATGTCTGCTATGACAATGAGGCCTATATGAATACCGGAATCCAGCGTTCATCTTCAACCCCGGCCTTTGCCCGTACCACTACCACCCCGGTAGGCTCGGCAGGGCAGGGTAAAAAGCAAAACAAAAAAGATTTGACTGAGATTTTGGTAGCCCATAATATCCCTTATGTAGCTCAGACCGCCCCTATAGGCAATTTCAAGGATCTGCACACCAAGTCTCATAAAGCCATCTACACCGAAGGTCCTTGCTTTTTGAACATATTGTCCCCCTGTCCCAGGGGATGGGACTACCCCATGGAAAAGCTGGCCCAGATTACTAAACTGGCAGTAGATACCTGCGTTTGGCCCCTTTATGAAGTAGAGGAGGGAGTGTGGCGTTTAAGCTATTTGCCCAAAAAAAAGTTGCCAGTAGCAGAATTTCTCCGCCCTCAGGGCAGGTTCCGCCATATGTTCCAAAAAGGTAATGAGTGGATGATTGAAGAAGCCCAGGCCTATGTGGATCAAAAATGGGAACGTTTGCTGGAGCACACTGGCCGTTAAGTTATAAATGGGAGTAGATCCAGAAAATATGGTATGATATTTTTATAAAGGAGGTTTCGCCTATGGAAAAGACCCTGTTTACTAATGAGGTCATTTTATCCTGGCTCCAATATTTCTCCCAAAACGCCCCCATCAACCTGGCAAAACTCAAGATGCTGGACATTACTGGTAAGGATAAGAATTTAATACCCAGCGTAATGAGCAACCGGGCGGTACTAGTCTTTACCGACGCTGGGCATCCGGAAATCTTCTACGATATGTGGAGTGCGGAACTAGGAGACTGTGATATCTGGTACAATGAGGGCTCAGAGCCATCTGGGCCGATCAAGCACAATAAAGTCTCAGACATGATCAACCGCGGAATCAATGCCTCGGCTGCTATGTTAATCTTGAATCCCCATGCTGCTACTAATTATCAGATTGGTATGGAGAACAGCCGTTTTGCCTGCGGCTCGGTGCAGTATGTTTGCCGGGAAGTAAGGGCTATTATAATGAGTAAGCTCAACCTGGGGGACCAGGACAATATATGCATAATTTCCGGGGAGAGCATTGCGGTTGAGGCGGCCATAATTGCGGCTGAAGGCAGTGTAATAGCCGTGGAATACGACCGCAGGGATCGGGATACCATGAAATGTAATTGTGAAAAGTTTGGTCTGAACAATGTAAGCATTGTTGAGTCCCTGGAAGGCAATACCCTGGATAGTTTGCCAGTGCCGGACATAGCCTTTATAGTGGCCAGCCCTAGGATTGCCAGTGAAATAAAGAGTCTCTTGGCCGTTAATCCCGCCATGGATTTTGTGATCTATACCCTGGACTTTGAAATACTCACCTTTCTGCCCATCTTACTTAAAGAATGTGGCTTGGAGCGAACTGAAGTTATTCATATAGCGGTGTCGCGAGTAAACAGCAAAAAGATGGTAGAGCCCTTTCCAGCTCCTTGGCTGATCTCCGCTCGAAGGCCCTAATGGGTAATAATAATCTTTTTATAAGCTGGGCAAAAAAATATTTAGCTGCACAAAAAAGGAATTTGAAATAGATTAGAGAAAGCCTATAGAAAATAATATAGATATGGAAAAATCAACGAATCGAGTAGGTATTTATGAAAAAGAGATCTATGATTAACCGAAAGCACAAAAAAATCACCTACCTTATTATAATAGTTTTTCTTATCAGTATTTTTGGAGGCTTATCTTCCAATTTTTACTCCACTCAAAGATCTGTTCCCAATTCAGGGCTGGAGGTGGCTGATCTTGGCCAGAAATACTTTATTGGGAACAACGAGACTTTAGGCGAACAGCCTGCTTATTCCTCTATTTTGCATGGATCAGGATTTCTTATGTCATCTCTGGAACAAGCCCTCGAGGAAGTTGAAGAGCATGACGAATCTGCTGAATCTGCTGATATATTGCAAAGCAAGGGAAGTATGTATTATGGTTTGGGCAATTTTGCGCAAGCTGCCAGTGAATGGTCGAAGGCTATTGAATTAGAACCTGATCTGGCCCAATTATATATCAACCGTGGTATTGCTTATATTCACCTGGGGCGGTTTCCAGCCGCCATAGCTGATATGCAAAAAGCGGTAGAAATTCAGGGGTATTCTGAATTGACCGGCAATTTGTTGGGCAATTTATATTATCAGTTGAAAGAATATGAGCCTGCAGTGCGAAATTACACTAGGGCTTTAGAGTTGACCGGGGATGACTCACAAATATATTTCAACCGTGGCAATGCCTATCGTGATAATAATAATAGTTCAGCGGCCCTGGCTGACTACACTAAAGCTATCAGTCTTTTCCCCCAATATTTTGAAGCCTATAACAACCGTGGTAGCGTATATCTATCCTTATCGGATTATGATTTGGCTTTGAGAGACTTTTCCCAGGCCATTAGTTTGAATCCTCACCACGCCTTCGCCTTTTTTAATCGAGGTAATACCTATTTTAAGCTGGAAAACAAAGAAAAAGCAATTGCTGACTGGACCCAGGCCATTGAGCTGGAACCAGAACAAGCCGTGTTTTACCTTAATCGGGCCAATGCCTACAAGCTGTTGAACCAAGATGATCTAGCTACCCAAGATTTAGAGAAGTCCTTGCAGTTTCAACCAAATACGGGTTCAACCTATTACAATCTGGGGAATATATATTTTGCCCAGAAAGATTATTCTCTGGCTATTGAAAATTTTACCCAGGCCTTGGAACAGGTGTCGGACAACCCCCTGTTTTATTTTAGCCGGGGCAATGCTTACCGGGAGTCCAAGGAGCTCCAGGCGGCTTTAGATGATTTTTCCAAAGCCATTGACTTGTCACCAGATTATATTGATGCCTATAATAATCGAGGCAGCATTTATCTGGCCCTGGGTAATTACAATCTAGCCTTAAATGACTTTTCCTACGTGATAGCCCATAATCCCGACTACATTAACGCATATTACAATCGGGCCTTGATTCATTTGCAGCTAGGCAACTATCAGCAGGCAGTACAGGATCTTAACCCAGTTATTGATAAAAAACCTGATTTAGTTGTTGCCTATCAGCAACGGGGACTGGCCTATTTTTATCTGCAAAAATATGAAAGAGCCAAGAGTGACTGGCAGACCTATTTAATATACGTTCCCGATGATGCGGAGACATTTTATCGGATGAGCTTAATTTTCTTTAATCTGCAAAACTATGATACCTGTCTGCGCTATTTGGATAAAGCAATAACC
>CAZPSR010000139.1:0-5887 GCA_964589135.1 uncultured Syntrophomonas sp. | reverse complement strand
CGTTGACCAGGAACGCTCACTTATAAAAGCCTAAACTATCTACTGGTAAAGATTACTTATAGCCGATGGAATTGTATTATGGTAGTGTTAGGTACAAAATCGCATTTCGTATTTACTAGCAGAAGAAAATTTATTCGTAGTAATAGGCAGGATAAGGAGCAGAAATATGCGCAAAACAGGTACAATTATGGCATTGTTGCTGGTGTTGATTTGGGGAATGGCTGGTTCGGCTTGTAATAAGGCAGACAATGGTTACCATTCACCTTCTTCTGGTCATAAGCTACCCGTTTTCAATTCCCCCAAAAACCCCGATAACTATGACAGACAAGATCCTCTTATGGATCGTATGGAGAAAATGAGTATGCAGGAAAAGGTTGGCCAATTGCTTATGGTAGGGATTGAGGGCTATACCGACGATGCCCATATCTAAAAAATGATCACTGAGAATTATGTGGGAGGCTTTATCCTATTAAAACAGAATGTTAAGGATATTCATCAAATGTTGGCCCTTATTAATACACTCAAACAAAGCAATTCACTTAACCAAATCCCTTTGTTTTTATCCTTGGATGAAGAAGGCGGAAGGATCTCCCGTATGCCTGACGAGTTCTTAAAGTTACCCAGCAGCCACCAGATCGGTCAGTTAAATGACCAGATGCTTTCCTATCAGGTTGGCAGAATCCTAGGGGAAGAATTAAGAATGCTTGGTTTTAATATGAATTTGGCCCCGGTCCTGGACATAAACAGTAATCCTGACAATCCGGTAATCGGTGACCGGGCTTTTGGAACTGATGCCAACTTGGTCAGTAAATTAGGAATTGAAACCTTGAAAGGACTGCAATCACAAAATACTATTGCTGTGGTTAAGCACTTTCCCGGTCATGGAGATACCTCGGTGGATTCACATATTGGCTTGCCTACAGTAAACCATGATCTAGACAGACTCAAAAGCTATGAATTGCAGCCTTTTGCAGAGGCCATTAACAATGGAGCAGATGCCATCATGATTGCCCATATCCTTTTGACCCAAATTGACCCTGACCACCCCTCAACATTTTCTAAAACTATTATTAGCGATATCTTAAGAAATGACCTGCAATTCGATGGCGTTGTTATAACTGATGATATGACAATGGGGGCAATTAGCGAAAACTATGATATAGGTCAAGCTGCAGTAGAATCAATCAACGCAGGCAGCGATATTATTCTGGTATGTCATGATTATGAAAAGGAAGATTTGGTTATAGAAGCCCTCCTGCAAGCAGCCCGAAGCGGGGCTATTACCCCGGAGCGCATAGATCAAAGTGTTTACCGGATATTAACCCTAAAGGAAAAATACTCACTGGATGATACACCTATCCCCCCAGTGAACCCTGAAGACATAAATAAAAAAATACAGGCCTTATTTGATGATTATCCAATGCTGGAGGAAGCAGTGTAAATCTTTCTGTGTAAATGGGGTAATCCACCAGAGACTTAGGCATTGATTACAATAAAGTGATTGCTTAGGCCAATGAGAGCACACTGCCAATAGTTGGTATTCCGCCCAAGCAACAGTCAAGAGGATGGATATAAAATGAAACTGTATGATTTATACGGCAATGGGTTCTTTTCAGATGAGAATCAGCATTATCTACCTTAGATTTAACCTATGCACTGCTAAAAGCAAAAGAACTCAGGAAGGGGCTTCAACCTGCTATGCAAGGACTGGGACCTGTTCAAAAAATCATAGCCGTGGACGTATTCGCTAATTTTCTGCCGCGCCTGAGCCCTTTCCCAACTGTCACCGGGCTGCCCGGCTACTTCATCAGCTTGCTGCTTCTGGATAAGAAGGTATTCCTTCAACTTTAGCTGCAGTGCCGGATCTTTGCCTTGTTCATACACCATCAAGGCCGAATCAACACCAGCCGGACCGGAGCGGTACAATATCTCCACATCAAAGTTCTCTAAGGTTCCTGACAGGTAGCGCTGGGCATTGTATTTGGCTACCAAGCTGTCAGGATTTAATATACATAAGATACAAAACATTAGAACCCCTACCCCGACTGCTAGACGGGTTATGGAGAATGACCATTTTTGCAAGGCTATAGCTCCCCCGCAAATGATGGCCATAAATATCATAAAAACACAGGGCAAGAACCGACGCATGGATAAACCGTATGCTCCAATGTATAAGGCCATTTTGCTAAAGGCCGTGGCAATAAGCAGCAGAGTGAGAATGGCCAGCAAGGCGTTGAGTATCTTGAGAAATATAGCATTCCTGGACTGTTGACTCATAATATTGGCCGCTGTCAATACCAAGAGGTTAATGACTGCGATTCGGCATAACTCAAAGAATCCGCTGCGGGCGTATTCCGAATAAATCTGCCATCCTTCCGGCCGTTGGCCCACAAAGGCGGAGAAGAAATAGGGCACCTGGCTGCCGATGAATACAATATAAAGCATAGATAGTAAGCCCATTAAAATATAAATCGTAGTCATGGGGAGTATCCGCAAGCCTGAAATCTTCTCCAGGGCACTGTCCTTTTCCAACCAATCAGTATTTCTTTTATGAGTACTGCCGGCAACCAGACCAAAAATATAGGCTGCTATGGGAATGGCTAGAATGAGCTGCCAGAATGTTTCCCAAAAGTCCTCGCCTATTCCCCGAAATCCGTCCAATATCCCGTTAATGAGTTGAGCAAAGCCACCGCTGTCCGCTTCCATCAGCAGAGGCAAAACCATAAAGGCCACAATAAAAGTTAAGAATAAACCTAATGCTACATGTAATAATTGTCTTCCCCGCCTTAGCCGGTTGGTTCCCAGAAGGGCCAGACCCTGAAACTGACAGCCGAAATTACTGAATGGAATAGCAAACAAGGCATTATAGCCGTCAAATAAAAGCAAATTGCTGGTTTGGCCCAAAACGAGCAGTCCGGTAGCACCGAGGATCCAGTATACGGCGCTGCAGAATAACAACATACCGTGCCAGGGTGCCAGACCGTTGTTGCTCCACAAACTAAAGCTTATTCCTATAAGCATCACCACTGCCAGCCAGAACCACCCGACCTTAGGGATCTGCACCCCTTTTTTCCGTAAATACCAGGCCACGGAGCCGCAAAATGCCAGGGTGAACAAGGTCACTCCCCAGCCCTGCCAGGTAAACAATACCCAACGGGCAAAAAGAAAGCCCAGCACAAAAGTAAAGAGGGCAAAATAACTGTCCCAGCGGTCGGCTGCAAAAGGCACTTTTCCTTTATTAAGTAGTGGAACTGCCGCTGCTTTTTCCTCAGATTCGTCCCAAGCCAAGTTTGCCGAGATCAAATCTGCCTCATTATTTTTCATCGAAGTCTCCTCCATTTCACCTAACCCCCTTAGTCTTGGTTCCCTTGGTATTCCAGTATATCTCCGGGCTGACAATCCAAGGCTTTACAAATGGCTTCCATGGTGGAAAAACGAATAGCTTTAGCCTTGCCGGTTTTGAGGATGGAGAGATTGGCTGGACTGATACCTATTTTCTCAGCCAGTTCGCCGGAGGACATTTTTCGTTTGGCCATCATTACATCCAAATTTACTACAATTGGCATGGTTCTGCTCCCCCTCCCTAAACTATATAATCAGCTTCGTCTTTAAGCTCCACTGCCTGGGCCACTACATTTTTCACCACCCGCACGATCAAGCCCATAAAAGCAGCAGCCACCGCCAAAAAGAACCAGGGAAAATAGTAAAACAGGGAAATTAGAGCTATACCCGCCCCGACAAAACAACTCCAGGAAATCCGCCTCAGTAATTCCACGTTTTTGGGGGTAAACACTTGTCCGATCTCGATCTGGCGCAGCAGTTTCAACAGACTAAAGAGCAGATAAGCAGCAGGAACAGATCCCACATAGATAGTAGCCATAAAATAGGCTGCTTTTTCCTTAAGCCCGGCCTGTGAAAACTCCACCAACCATTGGGTCAGCCAAGGCGCTGTCACTACTACCGCTACCAGCAAACCCATGAACAGAAGAACGCACAACTTACTTAAAATGATGGATTTTTCTCCATTCCACATAGATTTCTCCCTCTCTGCATCGGGTGCAATAGACCCTTAATTATTTGCAGTATAGCAAAACATCTAATGTTATACAATATATATTTATTGTTATTCGATATATTTTATTCGTTTTATAATAAATAGGGGGATTTACTATTACTGGCAATCTTAAATTTTCACTTCTCTCGGTTTATAAATCAGGATGTAGTTTCCCGTTAGTTAACTTATTCAACTAAAGTCAACTGCAAATCCATCGTCAGGATAGTAATCACCGGGTACAATAAGTTTAGAAAATAAATGTGAGGTGATTCATTATGAAGAAACTGAATTTGAGTAAGAGCATTATTCAAAAGAGAAAAGAGAAAGGTATAACTCAGGAAAAGCTGGCAGAGTATATGGGCGTATCCAAAGCATCGGTTTCCAAATGGGAGTCCGGACAGAGTTATCCTGATATATTGCTGCTGCCGGAACTGGCCACCTATTTTAATATTTCAGTGGATGAACTCTTGGGTTATTCGCCGCAGATGAGCAGAGTTGAAATCAAAAAGGTATATAAGCAATTGTCTCATGACTTTGCGGTTAAACCATTTGATGAAGTAATGGAAGCCTGTAAAGAGATTATCCGGGAATACTATGCCTGTTTTCCGCTTTTGCTGGCCATGATCCAATTGCTGCTGAACCACTCGGTGTTAGCTAAAAGCGAGGATACCAAAAAAGAAATGCTGCAAGAGTGTATTGAACTATGTCAGCGGGTAAAAGAGGAATCAGACAGCATTCGGGACGCAAAAAATGCCAATATCATGGAAGCCATGGCGGAAATGGCCCGGGGAAACATCTCGAAGGTCATTGATTTGCTGGATGATCAGCTGATTCCCTACAGCGGAGATGACGTGATGCTGCTCATGGCCTATCAGATGCAGGGTGAAAACGGGCAAGCCCAAAAAGTTAATCAGATCATGCTCTATCAGAATGTGATCGGCACCTTAACCCTATTGACCAATTATCTGACCCTGCACCTGAGCGAACCGGACCTGTTTGACCGCATCTATTCCCAAGGGGTACAGATAATCGAGGCTTTTGACCTGAAAGATATTCTGACCAATGCGGTTTTCGGCATTCATGTCGCTGCGGCCCAGGGATATCTTATGCAGCAAAAGAAGGAAAAGGCCTTACAGGCATTAGAGGAATATGTGAACATTGTCTGCGGCTTTAAGTTCCCGTTGAAGTTAAAAGGCAACGATTATTTCAATCAGGTAGATGAGTGGCTGGAGGAAAACGTCATCATTGGCTCCAGCGCTCCCTTAGACGATATATCAGTTAAGGCCAGCTTGATCATGAGCGTTGAAGAAAACCCTGCCTTCGTACCCATTAGAGAAGAAGAACAGTTTAAAAAGCTTATAAGAAGGCTGAAAGAGAAATTGGGCTAAACCATTTAATATTTTAGCAGCTTAGGGGTAGAATTCTCAGACAAAGTCTTCCCGGTTGACATCGAAGAACAAGAGGCCTGCGGGCCTCTTTTCTTGTCTTTAGTTTTTTTCCGAATAGTCAGCTATGTTTCCTTTTGTCTTTTTTTATAGTCCAAATAATACCTACTGCAATACATATAATAACTATGGCAGTAATAGTGTAACAATTGATACTTGATGTTATAAAAATGCTGGTTGGTCCATCTGCTCCGCCAATAACCCCAATATCCATGTATTACACCCCATCTGGCAGTAATTTTTACTTTTTATATCGTATCACATTTAAAGGATATTTAGGCTGTTCCACCTGTTCCAGGTCAAGTCAAAATATTATTGGAAACAGCCTAAAACCCCCTATTTTAATATCGGTTTTAGAAAAACATTAATACGGCATAAATATTCTTTA
>CAZPSR010000138.1:0-5917 GCA_964589135.1 uncultured Syntrophomonas sp. | reverse complement strand
CTTATGCTCCTATTGTTGACACTATTTTGCGCCGAAATTATGTAGAGCGGCAGAACAAAAACTTTGCTCCTACTGAACTGGGCATAATAGTAGCGGACTTATTAAAAGGCAATTTTTCCAAGATCGTTGGAGTAGAATTTACTGCTCAGATGGAAGAGGAATTGGATCAGGTGGCAGAAGGGAATATGGAATGGAGGCAAGTTGTACGTGATTTCTATCAGCCTTTCTCAGCTGACCTAGAAAAAGCTCAAGAATTGTTAGATAAAATAGAAATTAAAGATGAAGAAGCAGGCAAAGAATGTACCCTTTGTGGCCGCCCCATGCTCATCAAATACGGCCGTTTTGGCAAGTTTTTAGCCTGTTCCGGCTTTCCTGAATGCCGGCATACTGAATCGTTAAACGAAGAAATCGGAGTTAATTGCCCCTTATGCTCGGGTTCCATAGTAGCTCTGAGAAGCAAGAAAGGCCGCCGTTTCTATGGCTGCAGTAATTATCCAGAATGCGGCTTCCGCTCCTGGAACAAACCCACTGGAGAAAAGTGCCCTGAATGTGGTGATGCAGTAGTAGAAAAGACAAGCAAAGGCAAGAACTCTAAACTACTCTGTCAAAACCCGAATTGTAGCTACGTAAAGGAGACTCCTGAATGAGACCGATAAGTATAATCGGGGGGGGATTGGCTGGCAGTGAAGCTGCCTGTTTCTTAGCCCGTCAGGGCTGTCCAGTTAGACTTTTTGAGATGCGCCCAACTAAGAACACCCCAGTGCACGAAACCGGCCATCTAGCTGAACTGGTGTGCAGCAACTCCTTAAAATCAGAGCTGGCCGACAGTGCCCAGGGACTGTTGAAACAAGAAATGAGCCTTTTAGGCTCCCTACTATTAAGCTGTGCCCAGGAGACCAGAGTTCCAGCCGGATCGGCCTTAGCCGTAGACAGGCAGCTATTTTCCAGCCTGGTGACAGATAGATTAAAGAGCATGGCCAAGCTGGAAATTATCCGGGAGGAAGTGGTGCGTATTCCCGAGGAAGGGATAGTAATCATAGCTACCGGTCCCTTAACCTCAGATGCCCTGGCTCAGGAATTGCAGCATTTAACCGGCCAGAAAAACCTATTTTTCTATGATGCCATTGCTCCCAGCATTAGCTCGGAGAGCCTGGATTTACAGAAAGTATTTAAGGCTTCCCGCTATGGTAAGGGGACCGATGATTATTATAATTGCCCCATGAACCGGGAGGAGTATGAACACTTTTATCATTGTTTGATAAAGGCTGATACCTACCAGGGTCATAGTATAGACCAGCAGATGATATTTGAAGGCTGTATGCCCATTGAAGTAATGGCCGGCCGGGGAGTAGATACCTTGCGCTTTGGTCCCTTAAGGCCAGTTGGGCTCTTGGATCCCCGAACTAAAGAGCGGCCTTATGCGGTGGTACAGCTTCGGCAAGAAGATAAAGCAGCTCAGATGTTGGGGCTGGTAGGATTCCAGACCCGATTAAAATGGCCTGAACAGCAAAGAGTGATCAGATTGATTCCGGGTTTGGAAGAGGCAGAAATTGTGCGTTATGGGGTAATGCATCGAAATACCTATATTAACAGCCCCCAGGTTTTGCAAGCTACCCTGCAGTTTAAGTCCAGGCCCCACTTACTGCTGGCCGGGCAGATTACCGGGGTGGAGGGATATATGGAGTCGGCGGCTACTGGTATCATAGCCGGTATCAATGCTTGGCGGCTTTATAATGGACAACTTCCGGTAGTACCCCCTCCCTTTACCATGATAGGATCTTTGTTGAAATTTATCAGTAATTCCGAAAGTAATAGTTTTCAGCCCATAAATGCTAATTTTGGCATAATACCGCCGCTTAAAGACAGGATTAAAAACAAAAAAGCCAGATACCAGGCCTATGTGGGACGATCGTTAGAGGAAATGAGCAAGTTTTCAGAATTGTTTACCCTATAGTTGTAAAAGCAGCCTGCATGTGCTAGCATTTTTCCTAGAGGGAATAATGTGGGAGTAATATTTGTGTTTAGCAGTCATTTAAACCTTTTCTTGAATTATTTGCTAATCGAAAAGAGCCTTTCTCAGCTTACCATAGCAGGATATAATAAGGATCTGGAACAATTTCTGGATTTTGTAGCCGCCGGGTATGATTTAGCCCGGGAAGATATTGGGATAGAATACCTGAATCATAAAATAGTCAGGGAATACCTGGCTTTTATGCAGTCCCGTGGATTGAGCCGAGCGACTCTGGCTCGGAAGCTGGCATCCTTGAGATCATTCACCAAATACCTGTGCCGCGAAGACCTACTAAGCTACAATCCTATTGCGGCAGTTTCGACTCCTAAACAGGATCACCGCTTGCCTAAATTCCTTTATCCTCCTGAGATACGGCTTCTTATGGAAACCCCAGATATAAATACTCCCCTGGGCAGCAGAGACCGGGCTATACTGGAAACCCTTTATGGGGCCGGTTTGCGAGTGGGAGAGCTGGTAGGAATGGACCTGAAAGACATAGATTGGGAGGAAGAAATGCTTCGGGTTATGGGAAAAGGAAGCAAAGAGCGCATCGTTCCTTTAGGGAGCCAGGCTAAAGCATCCCTCTTGCACTATTTTGATTACCGCAGCCGTATGCTGAACCAGAGCCGGAAAAGGAGCGAGGCAGTATTCCTGAATAAATATGCCGAAAGGTTATCCTCCCGCAGCGTAAGGAATATTATTAATAAATACACGGAAAAAGCGGCCTTAAACCAAAGAATCAGTCCCCACACCATGCGGCATACTTTTGCCACTCATTTATTAAATGCAGGAGCCGACTTGAGATCAGTACAGGAATTATTAGGACATGTAAAATTATCCACTACCCAGATATATACTCACTTAACCCGGGATAGTATCAAAGAAATTCATAAGAATTCATTGCCTCGGAGGTAAATATGTTTAAAGCAACCACTATATTGGCAGTAAGAAAAAATGGCCAGACCGCCATTGCCGGAGATGGACAGGTAACATTTGGGCAGAACACGGTAATGAAACATCATGCCAGCAAGATTCGCCGGCTTTATGAAGGCCAGATTATTGCCGGTTTTGCCGGTTCTGTAGCTGATGCTTTCACTCTTTTCGGCAAATTCGAAGATCGACTAAAAGAATATGGCGGCAATATGACCCGGGCGGCAGTCGAACTGGCTAAAGAATGGAGATCAGACCGGATGCTAAGACAGCTGGAAGCATTGCTGATTGTAGCTGATCGGGAAAAGATCTTTGTGATTTCCGGTAGCGGTGAATTGATTGAGCCTGATGATGGAATAATTGCCATTGGGTCTGGAGGCAGTTATGCCTTAGCGGCGGCTCGGGCCCTACACCGGTATACGGATTTAAATGCCCGGGAAATCGTGGAAAAGGCTATGGTGATAGCGGCAGAGATTTGTATTTTCACCAATCAGCATATAAGTGTGGAAGAGCTGAGTTAATACTGCAGTGAGGAGGGATTAATTCTGTATCAATTGACCCCCAGAGAAATAGTAGCAGAACTGGATAAACATATTATTGGACAAAACGAGGCCAAAAAGGCAGTAGCCATTGCTTTACGCAATCGTTACCGCCGGAAGAAGCTGGCTAGTGAATTAAGGGAAAAAATATATCCCAAAAATATAATTATGATCGGTTCCACCGGTGTGGGCAAAACCGAAATAGCCCGCAGATTGGCCAAAATGGTAAAGGCACCATTCATAAAGGTAGAAGCCAGCAAATTTACTGAAATCGGATATGTGGGTCGGGATGTGGATTCAATGATTAGAGATCTGCTGGAAACCTCGATCCGTATGGTTAAGCAAGAAAAATTGGAGGAGGTGGAAGAAAAGGGGAAAGAAATGGCAGAAGAGCGTATAGTGGACTATATTCTTCCTCTGCCCCAGAAAAAGAAAAGGGTTCCCAATAATCCCCTGGAGCTATTTTTGGGTTCGACTGCCAGCAACTCTGAGCCCACCGAAGAAGATGAATCAAGGCGCAAGCATATTCAACAGCAGAGAGAGATAATCAAGCAGAAAGTAAAGCGCCTGGAAATGGAAGATGAGATCATAGAGGTTGAAGTAGAGGAGAAAACCCCCTCTTTCATGGAGATTATTTCTGGATCCGGGGTGGAGGAAATGGGAGTAAACCTGCAGGATATGTTCGGTAATATCCTGCCTAAAAAAAAGAAAAACAGAAGGCTTAAGATAGCCGAAGCCCGGAAAATACTAACTGCGGAAGAGGCTCAACAATTGATAGACATGGATGAGGTCTATCGACTGGCTATCGAGAGAGTAGAACAGGATGGGATTATATTCCTGGATGAAATCGACAAGATAGCCGGAAAAGATAATTCCTACGGTCCGGATGTATCCCGGGGGGGAGTGCAAAGAGATATTCTGCCAATTGTAGAAGGAGCAACGGTTACTACCAAATATGGACCAGTTAAAACAGATCATATTCTTTTTGTAGCAGCAGGAGCTTTTCATATCAGCAAACCATCGGATTTGATTCCGGAACTGCAAGGCAGATTTCCCATTAGGGTGGAGCTGGATAGTTTGACCGAAGAAGACCTGACTCGAATTCTTACTGAACCTCATAATTCCCTGATCAAGCAATATTCAGCCTTGCTATCAACCGAAGGTCTTAAGATTGATTTTAGCGAAGAAGCCATAGTTTACTTAGCCCAAATAGCCTATTCAGTTAATGCCAAAACTGAGAATATCGGGGCCAGAAGACTTCATACGGTTATGGAAAAAGTATTGGAGGAGCTTATGTTTTATGCTCCGGATATGCTGGGACAGGAGATACTAATTGACCAATCCTATGTTCATAAACGCTTGGAACCTATCTTGAAAGATGATGATCTGAGTAGATATATATTGTAGGAGGTAGTTGCGGTGGCCAAGTCTTTATTAGAAAAATCCCGTTCAATCAACAAGGCACTACAAAAGATAGGGGGAAACTCGGTTAATTTTTTTGAAATGGCTGAGGTAATGTCATCGAATCTGGAATGCAGCGTGTTTATATTCGGCCGTCGAGGTCAGCTGACTGGTTATGCCTTTAATGATAAGGCACTCTGTACCAGCCTGGAAGAATTGAAAAGCTATGTGGAGCGCTTCCCGGAAAGTTTTAACCAGGAGTTCACCAATATTCAAGAAACTCAGACAAATGTAACTTTGGAGCCGGGGCGAAAATGCCTGTTTTATTTTAATGAAGGTAATTGCAACTGTTCTCAGCGCTTCTGGTCTATAACCCCGGTATTTGGAGGAGCTAAGAGAATCGGGACCCTGATCCTAATGAGGGAAAATGGAAAGTTTACTGATGAAGATGTGGTTCTTTCTGAATATGGAGCAATAGTAGTAGCAAATGAAATAATGCGCATGATATCAGAGAGGATTGAGGAACAGGCCCGCAAAAAGGCATCAGTACAGATAGCCCTGGCTACTTTATCCTATTCGGAAAAGGGAGCCATTGAGCATATCCTGGAAGAATTAGAGGGAACTGAAGGATTGCTGGTGGCCAGTCGTATAGCTGACAAGGTAGGCATAACTCGCTCGGTGATAGTAAGTGCCCTGAGGAAATTTGAGAGTGCAGGAGTTATAGAGTCCAGATCACTGGGAATGAAAGGTACCTACATAAAAGTACTTAATGATTATCTGTTGGAAGAGCTAAGAAAATAGCTTATTATCGGCATTGGATTGAGGTTGATCTTAATAAGGTTGGCCTTTTCTTGTTAGCACCATTTGCCACCTACTAAAACAGGGATTCTGAAACCATTAGCTGGCCTTGGCCTTGGCTGATGGATCAATTTTAGCGGTAAAAACTACGACTTTTTTGTATATCTTCTTGCAAGTCAAGCAATGCTTATGGTATATTAATTTTTGGTAAATACACACGCTAGGGGACTGACTGGAT
>CAZPSR010000137.1:0-5959 GCA_964589135.1 uncultured Syntrophomonas sp. | reverse complement strand
GCTGCTCGGGAAATAAAGTCATTACCTTAGACGTTTTTCAAGTCCTTTTTATTACATCCAAAAGAATTTTTTTAACTATATCATCCCGTGATGAATAAGAAAACCAGGAGAAATATCAGATCATTGCGCTGCCTGCTCATGCCCGGGGACAGATGGGAGTAGCCACCCGTGATAGCTTATCGCCATTTTAACCAGGTATATAGGCGCCAGAAAAAATACCTCCAACCCAATTGGGTAAAAAACGGTACTTTATTAGGCCTGCTCCGCAATTGTTGCCAAAGGTGCACAAAAATGAAGAAGGCCAGTATAGCAACTAGAAGTTCAGATATGGAAAAAGCCAGCCAAACCCCGTTCAGACCCAGCCTGGGCGGTAAGAATATCAACAGAGGCAGGAAAAATCCCAGCTGTCGGCAAAGAGAAAGAAACATAGCGGTAAATCCCCGGCCAACCCCTTGTAACACCGTATTCAATATTATTACTGGTCCGATCAGGGGGATAAAAATCGTGGCTAAACGCATACAGTTTACCCCCAGAATGGTAAGGGCGGGGTCCTGGGAAAAATACTGGATGATGGAGAGGGAATGAAACTGCATAATATACCAGGCTGCTGACATAAAAACCAGGGCCGTAACCGAGGCCTTTAGAATGGTCTCCTTTACTCGTTCCCGGTTACCAGCTCCAAAGGCAAAAGCTGCTATAGGCATAACCGCCTGCACCAGTCCAAAAACCGGCATATACATCATAGACCTGATACGCAGGAATATACCCAGGGCGGCTACGGCAGTAAAGCTGAAACCAGCCAGTATCCGATTCATATATCCCATCACCAGAACTCCGGCCAGTTCCATAACCAGGGTAGGAAATCCCACTTTATATATTGCCAGCAAGACCTGACAGCTAGGGTAAAAATTGGCCCGGGACCAGCTCAAAAAGCGCTTCTTCTTAATTACCATAATTCCCGCCAAAACGGTGGCCAAAACCTGGGCCAACACCCCAGCCAGGGCCGCACCATTGAGCCCCCAAGCCTTCACCGGTCCTAAGCCGAAAATGAATATAGGATCCAGTATTACATTGCAGATAATGCCCACCAGGGATATTAGTACTGGTAAGAGGGTATTTCCCTCGCCCTGTATAACACTGCATAAAATTATGGGCACAAAGGTAAATACAGATCCTATCAGCAATATCTGCATATACCCCTTGCTGAGCAGCAGTATTTGGCTGGAACATCCAAAGCAGCACAGCAACTCATCGATATAGCTCAGACCCAACAGAGGCAATAAGAAACTATAGATTAAACTTAAGCCCAGGCCATGCCAGGCGGTGTTATCAGCATAGGCTTTTTGCCCGCTGCCCAGGGCGCGCCCAATCAGGGAGGTAATACCTACCCCGGTAGCTGAAGCCATGGAAGTAATCAAGACCTGCACCGGAATCACCAGGGTCAAGGCTGCCAGCTGGTCCGGGCCTAGCCTGGCCACAAACCAGGTATCGGCTAAACTGAACATGGAGAAAAGAATCATGCCAGTCATGGCCGGAAGTGACAGCTTGGTCAGGAGATAAGCCACCCCCTGAGTTAGCATCTTATCATCGGCGGAATAATTATTTTTGATGCATATCCTCTCCCCTCTGAATAAAGCTATGTATAATTGAGTAACAATAGTATGTTTTAATCAGCTACGGTAGAATTTACCTAAAGCACTGTAAAAACCGGGGAGGATTGATTAATGTCCTTATTAATAAAAAATGGCATTGTAGTTACTATGAATGACCTGCGAGAAGTAATTAAAGCGGATGTATTGGTGCAACAGGATCGCATAGCAGAAATAGCATCACATATAGACCAGCCTGCCCGGCAGGTGATTGATGCCAGTAATATGTTGGTAATTCCGGGTCTCATCCAGGCTCATGTCCATCTCTGCCAAACCCTTTTCCGGGGTTGTGCCGATGATATGGAACTCCTGGATTGGTTGAAACTGCGGATCTGGCCTCTGGAAGGAAGCCATGATGCCGATTCCCTTTATTATTCAGCTTTACTGGGATGTGCTGAATGTTTGCGGGCAGGCAGTACCGCCATCATCGATATGGGGACCGTTCATCATACAGAATCTATTTTTTATGCCGTGCAAAGAGCAGGAATCCGTTATTTGGGAGGAAAATGCCTGATGGATCTTGGGAACCAGGTTCCAGCCACTCTAATCGATAATACTCAAAATGCCATCAACGAGAGCGTGGAACTATATCAAGGCTGGAATGGAAAGGGTGAGGGACTAATAAATTATGCTTTATGCCCCCGCTTTGCCCTCTCCTGCAGCCAAAGCTTGCTCGAGCAAATACAGCAACTGTCAGCCCATTATAATATCCCCATTCACAGCCATGCCTCGGAGAACCTGGAAGAGGTCAAGGCAGTGCAAAAGATGACCGGAATGAGAAATGTAGCCTACTTGAACCAATTAGGCCTCTTGAGTAAGCAGCTGATCCTGGCTCACTGCATTCACCTGGATGAAGCAGAAATGGATATCTTATGCCAGAGCCAAACCAATATAAGCCACTGTCCTACCGCCAATCTAAAACTAGCCTCAGGCATAGCCAGGATACCAGAACTCCTGGCCGGGGGAGCTGGTATAGCCCTGGGGTCGGATGGTCCTCCCTGTAACAACAACCTGGATCTTTTCCAGGAAATGCGTCTGGCCTCCCTAATTCAGAAACCCCAAAATGGACCTACCAGCATGAGGGCAGATACCGTATTTGAGCTGGCTACCCGGGGCGGAGCCAGGACTATGGGTTTGGCCAAAGAAATAGGGAGCCTGGAAACGGGTAAAAAAGCTGATATAGTACTGGTCAAGCTGGATGGCTGGCATACTCAGCCCCTGGAGGCCGCCACCGCATATGCCCAGCTGGTTTATCAAGCTCGATCCACTGATGTATACTGCACCATAGTGGACGGGAGAGTTCTGATGCAGGATGGCTGCTTAACCACTATTGACGAAAGGGAACTGAGAAAGGGAGTTAAGGAATCCTTCCTGCGGGTAGCCCGCAAAAGTGGGATCATTTTTTAAAAGATTTGATGGATAGAGTCTTGCCGTCGCTTTCCATAGTAATAGCCCCACTCCGGTCAGTGCGCAAGAGTATTACCCCTTGTTGTTCCAGAGAGTCCACCACTTCCGGGCTGGGATGGCCATGGGGATTGTTTTTGCTTACTGATATCACTGCGGCGTAGGGTTTCAATTCGGCATAGAAGGCCGGGGATAGAGAACTGCCACTTCCATGATGGGGTACTTTAAGCACCAAGGTGTTTTCCAGAGCAGTTGATTCAGCTATATATTCCAGGCCCTGACTACCCAAATCTCCGGGCAAGAGCAAGGAAAACTGATGGTATTTACAGAGTAAGACCAGGGAATGTTGGTTATAGTCCAGGCTGCCTAGATCCACCGGGGGAAAGAGAACTTCCATTTCCAGTCCGGCTTCAATATTGATATGTTGTCCGGCCTCTGCCGTTAAAACTACGGCATTTTGTTGCTCAGCAATGTCCTTCAATTCCTGATATTCTTTGACATCCAAGAGGGTTCTGGGCAAGAGTGCATATCGAAAAGGTATTTGCCTGACAGTCTCCAAAAGACCCAATAAGTGGTCACTGTCTGGATGGCTGTTGATTATTAGGTATAATTCCCTAATACCCCGATGATGCAGGTAAGGAATCACTTTTCTCTCCCCCACCGGATAAAAGTGACTGCCTCCCCCATCCAGCAGGATAAGTTTGCCCCGAGGAGTTTTAATTAATATACTATCCCCCTGGCCCACATCTAAAAATACCACCTCCAGGATTCCAGTTTTATATAAACTGGGGGGCAAACAGATAATAACTAGGGAGCAGAACAGCAGAAAAGCCACCCTGAAGCTCCAACGCCGGGGCCAGGCATAGTACCAGGCAGCCAGGAGCAGCAGCAAGGCTCCATAGTAAATAGCCATGGTAAAGCAGTCTGGAGTTTTAACCCATAAGTAACTCCCAGGCAAGTGGTTGAACCATACTGTTAGTGACTTCAATATTTCCAACATAAATCCAGCTGGATACAAGAAAAGGGCGGCCAGGGAAGGCAGGTAAACCAGCAGCAAAGCGGCAAAACCGCAAAGCACAATGCCCCCTGCTAAGTAGCTGATCACAATATTACTGAATAAACCCACCGGACTAAAAAGATTGAAGTAGTAAGCTATCAAGGGTAATACTGCCAGCTGGGCGCAAAATGGAATAAGTACCAGGTCCCATATTCCCTTTTCATACTTAATATATTCCTTCAGAGTAGGAAATAAACAAACCAGCCCCCAGGTGGCCATAAAAGAAAGCTGAAAAGATATGGTGAATAAGGCGTAGGGATCAAGCAAAACTATGACAATTCCAGCCAGGCCCAAAGAATTGCCCAGCCCACCCTGCCTTCCCTGATACTGGGCTAGCAAGGCCAAAACCGCCATTATCACTGCTCTCTGCACCGAAACGGGCCAACCAATCAGACTACCGTAAGCTAAAAGGCAGGCCGTAATGAAGAAAAAGCGGGTACCTGGAGACCAGGCCAGCAAAGAGGTCATAAAGTAAAAGAACAAGACCAAAAACCCCACATGCAGCCCGCTGACCGCAAATATATGGACTATGCCCGTCTTCTGGTACATCTCATATTGACTGGGCTCTATATTTTCTTTGGCTCCCAGCAAGATTCCCTGGAGCAAGTCAGCTTGAGCTGATGGCAATATGGCATAGAGAGTTGACTGGATTTGTTCCCGGTAGCTATTCAACCACCTGTATACTCCCTGCTCTTTTCCAATAATCTGGATATCCCCCGGCTTTTCAACTGAGATTAGGTAGTATATTCGCTGATGCCGGAGGTAGGTGGCATGATCAAATTCGCCCGGATTGCCGGCTGAATTGGGAACCTCTACTTGACCTTGCAGGCTTACCTGCTGGCCCCGCTTCACCTCAGCTGCAAAGTCACAATAGACCTGCAAATACTTGAGCTGGGCCATACTTTCCTCGGTCTTTATCCTAAATCTGGTTTTACCTTCTGACTGTATCGGATAATCCAGAATGAAGCCCTTTATGGTTGTCTCACCAGGATTAGCAGCCAATGGCTGGGCCCCGACTCTAAGCTGAAAATATGCCACCCCTAAGAGCAGGACCACTGCCCATATCAAAACATTACGGTTCCAGCCCGCAAAACGCCAGGAGTAAAATAAGAAGAATCCCCCAGCTAAGAGTATCCCACACCACCATTCATGATAGGAGATAAGAATACCGCTGGCGAAGGAAACCAAGATGCTTATCCACTGAATTAGCATAAAGAGCCCACCATTTACTGCTTATTGCTGACCTGGGCTACAATTATTATCTGACACATATCCGCTCCTTGATCCCATTATATTTTTTCTCTCCTATTCCGCTCACCTCTTGCAGGTCTTCAATTTTCTTGAAGGGTCCCTGAGCTGTACGATAGTCTACTATCCTCCTGGCCAATACCAACCCAATACCGTCCAAATTGTTGGCCATTTCTTCGGCACTGGCCTGGTTAATATTGACCTTGGCTTGGGCGGGATTCATAGGATAGTTGGCTATTTGACCAGCCATTTCAAACTCTCCCACCCCAGGCACTACAATGGTTTCTCCATCAATTAATTCTCGGGCCATACCCAGATATCTTAGCTCTGCTGCTTCCAGGGCCACAGCCATTTCTAAGACCTGATGCAGACGCGAACCTGGCTCAAGCTGGTAGATACCCGGATGCTCCACTTCCCCGCAAACGTAAACCTTGATTAAGCTCTGCTCTTCCTCTGCTTCAGAAGCTGCTTTTTCTGGATTGAGCTCTTCGATTAGGATCTGTTCCTCCTGTTTTCTGTTCTCGTTATGGGATTGGTACTTTATTCCCGCTGCAAAAGCCAGTAGCAGCATGACCCCTATGGCTGCCAACCAGCGTCGATC
>CAZPSR010000136.1:0-5982 GCA_964589135.1 uncultured Syntrophomonas sp. | reverse complement strand
GTTGGTGGAAGATGCTAATATGATGACGGAAGCGGCAGTGGAAGGTAGGCTGGATGTCCGGGTAGATGTAGAACAGCACCAGGGTGAATATCGTCGGATAATGGAAGGGATCAACGCCACTATGGATGCAGTAGTAGGTCCTCTCAACCTGGCGGCTGAATACATTGAACGGATAGCTATAGGAGATACTCCACCTAGGATTACCGAAAATTACCATGGGGACTTCAATGAAATCAAGAATAACTTAAATACCTGTATTGAGGCCATATCCATACTGGTAGAGGAAGTTGGTGTGGCTATCAAAGTGGGAGTAGAAGGCAACCTGAGTCAAAGAACCAATGCTGACCGGTGCCAGGGAGTATACAGAAAGATTCTGCTGGGATTGAACGAAACCATGAATTCACTTATAGAACCGGTCAATGAAGCAATATTTGTTATGAATGAAATGGCTGAAGGAAAGTTAGGCACCAAGATGACTGGCACTTATCAAGGTGATAATAACAACCTGAAAGAAGCAGTGAATACGACTATTGATAGGATCCAAAATGTGATCGAAGATGTATCAGAAAAGCTTGGCCAGTTGGCTAAGGGCAATTTTGATATAAATATGGAAAGAGATTACAATGGCGATTATGAGGGTATATCTGCTGCCATGAAGACAATTATAGAAGCACTAAATCAAATAATGGGAGAAATCAATGTTGCAGCGGCAGAGGTGGCAGGTGGAGCTGGAAAACTGTCAGAATCCAGTCAGGAATTGGCTCAGGGCACCAGTGAGCAGGCTAGTGCTATCGAGCAATTGACCACTGCGATAACCCAAATCGCAGCCCAAACCAAACAAAATGCGGCTAATGCCAATCAGGCCAATGAACTGGCCTTAAATGCCCGGGACAATGCAGCCCAGGGCAATGATCAAATGCAGGAAATGCTAAATGCTATGGAAGGGATCAATGACTCTTCGGCCAACATCTCCAAGATTATTAAAGTCATCGATGAAATCGCTTTCCAAACCAATATATTGGCCCTCAATGCCGCAGTGGAAGCAGCCCGAGCCGGGCAGCATGGAAAGGGATTTGCCGTGGTAGCCGAAGAAGTTCGCAACCTGGCAGCCCGAAGCGCCAGCGCGGCCAAGGAGACCACTGAATTAATCGAAGGATCAATACATAAGGTTCAGGAAGGCACCAAAATTGCCGATGGCACCGCCTTGGCCCTCAACCGCATAGTCGACCAGGCTACCCGGGTAGCTGACCTGGTAGGAGATATTGCTACCGCTTCTAACGAACAGGCTACTGGAATTGCCCAGGTAGACGAGGGAATTGTACAGGTATCCCAGGTAGTTCAGAATAATTCCACTATCGCCCAGCAAAGCGCCGGAGCCAGTGAAGAACTTTCGGAACAAGCCGGATTATTGAAAGGA
Source organism: uncultured Syntrophomonas sp. (assembly GCA_964589135.1). Classification (GTDB taxonomy): domain Bacteria; phylum Bacillota; class Syntrophomonadia; order Syntrophomonadales; family Syntrophomonadaceae; genus JAAYJK01. The sequence goes on along the minus strand of CAZPSR010000136.1, from coordinate 4,565 downwards.
AATGTAGCCAAGTTACGGCTCAAAGGAGCTTATGCCAATTTGAGGAAAGCTGCCCCCACCCAGAGAAAGCTGGAAGCAGTTGGATCCGGATCAACCAAGGCCAGGATTGCTCTCGATGATAGTGATTTTGGTAAATATTGATGCAAAGCAAGCAATAGAATAAGCCTTATCTACTAGGTGCAATCCATCGAATGTTGCTCAAATCTGCCGCGGGGTATCTATACTCCGCGGCATACGACACTAAACATACCCTAATAAGCACTGTAAGCATACTAGAGTCTCCACTGTTTTATTTAGTATCAAGCCTAGACGCATTAACTGGATTTAGGCCTATATCAAAAATTTAAGAAATGAGTGAAAGAATGCAAACTTTAAGTGATGTTGAATTTGATAAGTTAAGCAATTTCACCAAAAGCAAATTCGGTATTGATCTGAGCCAAAAAAGAGCCATGGTAGAAGGAAGATTGCAGAGTTTTCTACCCAGCCGGGGATACGATAAATTCTCCAGCTATTTTCAATATCTACTAAATGATAAGAGCGGTAATGAAGCTGCAGCTCTGGTAAACCGGCTCACAACTAATTATACTTTCTTCATGCGCGAAGTAAAGCATTTTGAATATTTCCGGGATACCATTTTGCCATATCTGGCCTCAACGGTTAAGGACCACGATTTGCGGATCTGGAGTGCAGGCTGTTCAACTGGGGAAGAACCTTATACCCTGGCCATGATTCTACATGACTATTTTGGCAAGTCCAGACTATTTTGGGATACCAGAATACTGGCTACCGATATATCTTCCCAGGTACTGGATATTGCTCTTCAAGCCATCTATAGCGATGTACAAATTAAAGACTTGCCAGGAAGATGGAAGATGCAATATTTTGAGTCAGTGGGAAAAGGAGAAAAACGCCTGATAGAGAGTATTCGTAAAGACGTAATATTTCGTAAGTTTAACATGATGGAACCCCATTTCCCTTTCAAGCAGAAATTTCATGTAATATTCTGTAGAAATGTCATGATATACTTCGACGATGAGACTAAAAGGCGGCTGGTAAACCGTCTTTATCACTGCACCGCCCCTGGTGGCTATCTTATCATAGGTCATAGTGAATCCATCAATCGCAAAGAAACCGGGTATCAGTTTGTAATACCGGCTGTTTATAGAAAGGAATAGATTTAATTGGCTAGAAAAATTCGAGTGCTCCTGGTGGACGACTCCAAGGTATTTCGGGAAACCTTGGCTCGGGGTATTAGTGAAGACCCGGCTATAGAGGTGGTAGGTACAGCTGCTGATGCCTATATAGCCAGGGATAAAATACTGGAACTGGAACCGGACGTAATGACTCTGGATGTAGAAATGCCCAGAATGAATGGCATCCAATTTCTCCGCCGGTTAATGCCCCAGCACCCTATTCCAGTGGTTATGATAAGTTCGCTGAATAATGCGGTATTTGAAGCACTGCAAGCCGGGGCTGTAGATTTTGTGTGCAAACCTGGGGTCAATAGTAATCGCAGGACCATAAACGCTTTCATTAACGAATTGGTTATAAAGATTAAAATAGCTTCTACGGCCAAAGTTGCCCTAAGCAGGCATGATCAAGGTAATAAACCAGCCCTGCGCTCGCTGGGCTGGAGCTCCAAAATAAAGCTAGTTGCTATTGGAGCTTCCACAGGAGGTACCGAAGCCCTCAACTTCATTTGCAAGAATTTGCCTAAAACTATGCCTGGAATAGTTGTAGTTCAGCATATGCCCCCGGTTTTTACCCATATGTATGCAGAACGACTAAACGATTCTTGTGAATTGGAAGTAAGGGAAGCCCGGGATGGTGATCTAATCCATTCGGGCCTGGTTTTGATCGCTCCCGGAGATTATCATATGACTGTAGGCCGTAAGGACGGTCGCTATGTGGTAAGATGCCAAAAGGGAGAAAGGGTGAACGGGCATTGCCCTTCCGTTGATGTGCTTTTCCACTCGGTAGCGGAACACTACCGAGCTGCGTCCCTGGGTATTATACTTACGGGAATGGGATACGATGGGGCCAAAGGTTTACTGTCCATGCGCAACAACGGTGCCCGTACCCTGGGACAGGACCAAGCTTCTTCGACCGTATATGGTATGCCTCAAGTAGCCTTCAATATTGGTGCGGTTGAACGGCAAGCAGCCTTAGAAAATATTCCGGCAATACTCTGTTCAATCTTGGCTGAGAAATGAGGATTTTGCATAATTGATTTTTTGATAGTATTAGAGTCCACAAGCATCTCAGCATTGTCATCCTTAAGGCCATAAGCAAGCTACTCTGTTAGTGCTGTCTGCAGCAGGGGGATCTAAATAATCCTTCGCTGTAAACGACCCCTTGGGATTTTGAATATATCGAGACCTACAATAGGAAAACTTTTGACTATAGACTATACTTTTAATTAAAATGGCCGAAATAAAACTATAAAGCGGTTAATTTCTACTTGACAAAAAGGTGGAATCAATATGAGGATCAACAGTAATGTCCCCGGACATATAGCCAAAATATATCAGAGCTATCAAAGCCAGCAGACAGAGGCGGCGCCAACAGGGAAAAACCAGGAGGCCAAAGGGCTGGAAAGTGATAGTGTAAAATTATCGGAATCAGCCCGGAAAATCTCGGAGTTGATTAAAGAAACCAAAGACCTGCCCGAGGTCAGAGAAGAAAAAATTGCCCGTATCCAAGCAGAGATAAAGAATAACACCTATCATGTATCAGCCCAGCAACTAGCAGCCAAAATGCTTGCTTCGGACCACGAGTAAGGGATTGATAAAATGAACTTGAATATAAGTGAACTGATAAGAATCCTAAAGGAGCAAAAAGGCCTTATGGAAGAACTGCTCAGCCTGGCTGAGCAGCAGTTGCAAGCATTAAGGCAGGATGATTTAGAGCAAATCATAAGTATAAGCAGCCATCAAGAAAACGCGGGAAGAAAGATGGCTGTTTTAGAACAAAGACGCCGGGCAGTATTGGAAGAATACTCGCAAAAACTGGGAACAACAGTGCTACACATCAGCCAACTTGAGTTCTATACCAGCAGCGAAGAATTTGCCGCAATACAAACCGTCAGGAATCAAATTATTAGCAACTGGCAAAAACTGCAAGAAGAACATGAACTCAATTCCTTACTGTTAAAACAAGGGTTAATATATACGGCTAGAGTTTTAGGGGTTCTAAATACCGGTAAATCCGGCGTATATGGTAAGTCTGGAGACCTGCGTCAAGAAGGTAGCATCGGGTTTTTAGATACTAATGTCTAAGAAGCGGAGGTCATGAATATGAGTCTATTCTTTGGTATAAACATAGCAGTCAAAGGAATGATGGTTAACCAAACCGCCCTGAATGTAACTTCACATAATATTGCCAACACCAATACCGAGGGTTATTCCAGACAAAGAGTGAACATGGCAGCCAGTTACCCCATATCCGGAATGGTGAACTCAGGGCAGTTGGGAACTGGGGTGGATATAGCAGAAATAAGCAGGGTAAGACAGGAGTTCCTGGATTATCAGGCAAGAAAAGAGAATGCCAACCTGGAGAATCAGACCGCCATTTATGATACCCTGCAGCTGGTGGAAACCGTTTTTATGGAACCCTCAGAAAACGGTTTTAATCAACAGTTGGAAGACTTTTGGAACGCCTGGCAGGAACTATCCAAAACTCCCGAGAGTTCTCCGGCCCGCACAGTACTAAAAGAAGCTGCGGTTTCTTTAACTGATACTTTTCGCCACATGAGTCGTCAGCTTAACGATATTAAGGATGACATTCAAAGCCAAATCCAATTAATTGTAGACCAAGTGAATACTATTTCGGAGGGAATTGTCAGGCTTAATGAACAGATCGTAAATGTGACTATTTCCGGGGAAAATGCCAATGATCTTATGGATAAAAGAGATCTGGCTTTGGACCAGCTAGCCGCTCTGGGTCTAATCAGCATAAGCCCCAGTGTGGATGCTAACGGCAAAGTAACCGGAGCCATTGAAGTGAAATTAGGTGAATTTAGCCTGGTGGATGCTGATGGAGCCCATCCCATAACCAGCGATGCCCTTACTTCCTTAGAGGACGGCTTAGCAGACGGAAGACTAGCCGGTTTAATGCATGTCGGATCAGAGTTAGACAAATCAAATGTAGTTCAATTCTATATAGACAAATTAGATACTCTAGCTGTGGGTATAGCTAACGGCATTAATGAGATCCATAAAACTGGTATGGACTTGTATAAAGACACAGGTAAGGTATTTTTTTGGTGCTCAGGCGCTGCCGATATGCAGGTCCATCCCGATATAGAAAACGATGTTTCCAAAATCGCAGCAGCCCAAGCAGACCCAAGCTTATTACCTGGTAACGGGGATGTAGCCCGGGAGATTGCTGATTTATAAGATGTTTTGATGGAGTACGATTCCGAATCCAAAGAATTAACCAAATCAGATTCAGGCAATATAAGCATAGGCATGTTTTATCAAAATATGATAAATGAATTGGGCAGTGCCACCAGTGATACAGAAAGAAAGGTGGAAAATCAACAAGCCTTAGTGCAGCAGACTGAG
>CAZPSR010000135.1:0-6032 GCA_964589135.1 uncultured Syntrophomonas sp. | reverse complement strand
AAGGAGGTTAGAAAATGCCTAAAGTTGCACTGTATGACGTTAGCGGGGCCCAAATTGGAGAGCTAGAATTAAACGATAATATATTTGGTATCGAGCCCAACCAGGCGGTACTATATGATTTTGTGAAGATGCAACTGGCGAACAAACGGGTGGGAACCGCATCAAGTAAAACCAGAGCTGAAATCAGAGGCGGAGGCAGGAAACCTTGGAGACAAAAAGGAACCGGACGGGCCCGGGTAGGGAGTTCCCGTAATCCGGTTTGGAAAGGGGGCGGAATTGTCTTTGGACCCAAGCCCAGAGATTTTTCCTACAAACTGCCTAAAAAAGTCCGGAGACTGGCTATGAAATCAGCCCTGTCCAGTAAAGTAATTGAGAACAGTATGGTTATTCTGGATAACTTGAATTTGGATGAGCCCAAAACCAAAGATTTTATCAAGATTTTGGATTTACTCAACATAGATAAGGAAACTTTGGTAGTAACTCTTGACGGCAATCCCCATGTGGCCAAGTCAGCTCGCAATATTCCTGGGGTAAAACCCCTTAAAGTAGATTTTATTAATGTATACGATCTGTTAAAATACGATACCTTGCTCATTACTAGGGATGCAGTCGCTAGAATTGAGGAGGTGTTTGCATAATGCGGGAATACAGAGATATTATTATCAGGCCGGTAGTAACCGAAAAAACCATGAATTTACTGGTTGAGGACAAATACACCTTTATTGTTGACAAAAAGGCCAATAAAACCGAGATCAAGAATGCCATTGAAAGCATTTTCAATGTCAAGGTAGATAAAGTATACACCATGAATATCAAAGGCAAACCCAAGCGGATGGGTAGATCGGTGGGCAGAACCCCTAATAGGAAGAAAGCTATTGTAGCCCTTAAACCTGGACAAAAAATACCGCTATTTGAAGGAATATAAGTCCTGTTGCTCTTGTTTTAAGGAGGTAATTATAGATGGGCATAAAAAAATACAGGCCTACGACACCGAGTAGAAGACAAATGACAGTAATGACCTTTGAGGAGATCACCAAAAGCGAACCGGAAAAAAGTCTTACTATGCCCTTGAAGAAAACAGGGGGACGCAATACCAAGGGTCGTCTCACGGTCAGGCATATCGGCGGTCGTCACAAGCGGCTGTACCGGATTATCGATTTTAGACGGAGAAAAGATTCCGTACCAGCTAAGGTAGCTGCTATAGAGTACGATCCTAATCGCTCAGCTAACATAGCTTTGCTGCACTATGCAGATGGCGCCAAGACCTATATACTGGCTCCACTGGGGTTAAAGGTTGGAGACACCGTTGTTTCGGGTCCTCAAGCAGATATTAAAGTGGGGAATACTTTGCCCCTGAAAGATATTCCAGTAGGTTCTCTGATCCATAACGTGGAACTGAGGCCCGGCAAAGGCGGACAACTGGCTCGCTCAGCCGGGACCGTGGCCCAATTGATGGCTCGCGAGGGCAACTATGCTCATGTCCGGCTGCCTTCGGGTGAGGTAAGACTAGTCCATGTTACCTGTCGCGCTACCATCGGGCAGGTAGGGAATCTGGATTATGAAAACCAGACAATGGGTAAGGCCGGTAGATCCCGGTGGATGGGAATCAGGCCTACGGTTAGGGGTTCAGTTATGAATCCAACTGACCACCCTCATGGAGGTGGAGAAGGTCGGGCTCCCATTGGAAGAAAATATCCCGTATCACCCTGGGGCAAGATAGCTATCGGCGGCAAGACCAGGAAGAAGAAAGCTTCTGACAATATGATAGTCAGGAAAAGGAAATAAAGGAGGTCTAAATAGATGTCAAGGTCATTGAAAAAGGGACCTTATTGCGATGAAAAATTGCTAAAAAGAGTAGAAGCTATGATCCAATCAGGTCAGAAGAACGTGATTAAGACATGGTCCAGACGTTCTACCATAATGCCGCAGATGATCGGATTTACCTTCGCAGTTCACGATGGCAGAAGACATATACCTGTTTATATAACGGAAGATATGGTAGGAATGAAGTTAGGTGAATTTGCGCCAACCAGAACCTACCGGGGTCATGCAGGAAAGTCTGAAAAATCCAGCAGATCAAGATAGAAAGGAGGAGCAATTAAGATGGAAGCTAAATCAATAAGTCGTTATCTTAGAGTATCTCCTTTTAAAGCCCGGCAGGTGGCGGATATGGTTCGGGGTAAGGATGCCAATGAGGCAGTTGCCTTGTTAAGATATACCAATAAAAAGTCAGCTCCCTTAATTAGTAAAGTGGTGAAATCTGCTATTGCCAATGCCGAACATAATTATGATATGGATGTAGATGAGTTGTTTGTTGCGGAAATATTTGTTGATGAAGGTCCCGTTTTAAAGAGAATGAGGCCTCGGGCATATGGAAGGGCGGACGTAAGAAGGCATAGAACCAGCCATATTACGGTGGTATTAAAAGAAAGGGAGGCTAAATAGTGGGTCAAAAGGTTCATCCTAAGGGCTTTAGAATAGGAATTATCCGAGACTGGGATTCAAACTGGTACGCAGATCGGGATTACACCGAACTGTTGCACGAAGACCATAAGATCAGAGCTCATATTAAAGAGCGCTTTTATATGGCTGGGGTATCCAGAATACAGATTGGAAGAACTGGCAATAAGGTTAGAATAACCATTCATACTGCCAAGCCAGGGATAATTATTGGTCGTGGAGGTACGGAAGTAGAACAGCTTAAAGTGAATTTGACCAAGATGACCGGTAAGAATATCAATATAAATATTCAGGAAATCAAAAGGCCGGAATTGGATGCTCAAATAGTAGCGGAAAATATAGCTCAGCAGCTGGAAAAAAGAATTGCCTTTCGTCGGGCTATGAAGCAGACGGTAGGCCGAACCATGCGAGCCAATGGTGAAGGTATTAAGGTAGCTATATCGGGTAGACTGGGCGGGGCCGAAATTGCTCGGACCGAATGGTATTCCGAAGGCAAAGTGCCTCTGCATACTTTAAGAGCAGACGTAGATTATGGCTTTGCCGAAGCCAACACCACTTATGGCAAAATAGGCATTAAAGTTTGGATAAATCGGGGCGAAATTATGCCAGAAGCTAAACAGAGACCAAAGAACAATAAGGAGGAGGCAGATAAATAATGCTTACCCCTAAAAGAATAAAATACAGGAAGCAGCATCGGCCCGGAGTGAAGGGCAAGGCTAATAAAGGCCATGAAATTACTTATGGGGATTACGGATTACAGGCCATGGAAGCGGCTTGGATAACCAACCGACAAATTGAGGCCGCTCGTATTGCTATTAACCGCTATATAAGAAGAGGCGGAAAACTGTGGATAAAGATATTCCCGGATCGGCCCATTACCGTCAAACCAGCCGAGACTCGGATGGGAAAAGGGAAAGGTTCCCCCGAGCACTGGATAGCAGTAGTTAAGCCAGGGCGCATTATGTTTGAATTATCTGGGGTTAACGAAGAAGTTGCAAGGGAAGCAATGAGATTGGCCGCTCACAAGCTACCAATTAAGTGCAAGTTCGTAAAAAGAGAAGAAATAGGTGGTGAGGTTAGTGAAGGCTAGCAACATGAGGGAACTAACCGATGAGGAATTAAGACAGAAGGTATCCAGTTACAAAGAAGAACTGTTTAATTTAAGATTTCAGATGGCTACCGGGCAGCTCGACAATCCTATGAGAATCCGGGATGTCAAAAAGAATATTGCTAGATGCAAGACCGTATTACGGGAAAGAGAAATCGCCCAGCATCAGAAAGCATAAAGGAGGTCTAAGGGTGGCAGATAAACCCGGAAATAGAAAGACAATGATCGGTACTGTCAGCAGCAGTAAAATGGATAAAACCATAACTGTAAGTATCGAAACAGTTAAACAGCATTCCCTGTACAAAAAAACTATCAAAACCAGTAAAAAGTATAAAGCTCACGACGAGAACAATGAAGCTAGTGCAGGCGATGTAGTGAAAATTATGGAGACCAGACCCATAAGCAAAGACAAGAGGTGGAAATTAGTCGAAATAATACAGAAAGCCAAGACTTTGCAGTAAGATGGGCAAGATACTAGAAGGGAGGATTAGCAGTGATTCAGCAAGAGACAATGCTCCAGGTTGGCGATAACACCGGCGCTAAGAAGGCACTCTGCATTAAGGTTCTGGGCGGATCAGCCAGGAAGTATGCTACTGTGGGAGACATCATAGTGGTTACAATTAAAGAAGCAGCGCCAGGTGGAGTGGTCAAAAAGGGTGATGTGGTAAAAGCTGTGGTAGTAAGAACCAAAAAAGAAATCAGGCGTAAAGATGGTTCTTATATAGCTTTCTCTGAAAATGCTGCCGTAATCATAGATGACAACCGTAATCCCAAAGGGACTCGAATATTTGGACCAGTAGCCAGGGAATTAAGGGAAAAGAACTTCATGAAGATTGTATCTCTAGCTCCTGAGGTTCTCTAAACGAGGAGGTGTTTTAGGGTGTATATAAAAAAAGGCGATATTGTGGTAGTAACCAGCGGCAAGGATAAAGGTAAGAAAGGCAAAATCTTAAGATCGCTGCCGGATCAGAATAAGGTAGTCTTAGAAGGTATAAATAAGATGAAAAAACACCAAAAACCCAGTCGAGCTATTCCCCAGGGCGGCATTTTGCAAATAGAGGCACCGGTCAGTGCCAGCAATGTAATGTACGTGTGCAAGAAATGCAATAATCCTACCCGCCTGGGCAAAAAGATTTTGGACAACAAGGAAAAGGTTCGGTTCTGTAAAAGATGTGGAGAAATAGCCGACTAAGTAAATCTAGGAAAGGAGGCCAGCGTAAATGGCCAGGCTGAAAGACCTATATAAGCAAGAGATAGTTCCTAGGTTGATGGATAAATTTCAATATAAAAATGTTATGGAAGCTCCTAAAGTAGACCGGGTGGTAATCAATATCGGCGTAGGAGAAGCAATACAGAATGCCAAGGCACTTGATGGTGCAGTAAATGATTTATCAACCATATCAGGACAAAAACCGGTAATAACCAAAGCTAAAAAGTCTATTGCAGGTTTCAAATTAAGGGAAGGAATGCCCATTGGATGTAAAGTAACCCTTCGGGGCGAAAGAATGTATGAGTTTTTGGATCGCTTGATCAACTTATCCTTACCCCGTGTACGAGATTTTAGAGGAGTATCACCCCAGGCTTTCGATGGAAGGGGCAATTACTCTCTAGGTATTAAAGAGCAAACCATCTTTCCGGAAATCGATTATGATAAGATCGATAAAATTAGAGGTCTGGAAGTAGTAATAGTTACCACCGCTAAAACTGATGAAGAGGGACGGGAACTATTAAGAGGCTTCAGGATGCCATTTAGATAGGAGGTAAATTATCAGATGGCGAAGAAAGCTATGATCGAAAAGCAGAAAATGCAATCCAAATTTAAGGTTCGCCAGTATAACCGCTGTAAAATATGCGGTCGGCCCCGAGCATATATGCGTAAATTCGGTATGTGCAGGATATGTTTCCGGGAATTGGCTCACAGGGGCGAACTGCCAGGTGTTACCAAGTCGAGTTGGTAAGCTAGCTTGAAATAAAAGGAGGTTTAGGATATGGTCATGACTGATCCAGTAGCTGATTTCCTGACCAGAATCAGGAACGGTAATATGGTCATGCATGAGACCGTTGAAGCACCCTCATCTAAGATAAAAGTTTCCATAGCTGAAATCATGAAAGAAGAAGGGTACATCAAGGATTATGAATATATCCAGGACGGTAAGCAAGGGATCATAAGAGTATATCTCAAATACGGCCCTAATAAAGAGAAGGTCATTACCGGGATTAAGAGAATCAGTAAACCCGGACTGAGAGTATATGTTAAAAAAGACGAAGTACCAAAAGTATTAGGAGGGCTTGGAACTGCACTTATTTCCACCTCCAAAGGGTTAATGAGCGACAAAAGTGCACGTAAAACTGGACTCGGTGGAGAAGTAATATGTTACATCTGGTAGCAGAAGGAGGGGTGAACAGTGTCCAGAATAGGTAAAAAACCTATCAATCTGCCTAAAGGGGTAGAAGTTAATATAGA
>CAZPSR010000134.1:0-6037 GCA_964589135.1 uncultured Syntrophomonas sp. | reverse complement strand
TAAAGTAATTCCTCTGCCAGCTCAGATAGCTCCGCTTCAAGTTCCGGCTATATCACAGACTATCTCATTGCAAAAATTAGCAACTATATCTGCATTATGAATAAGTTTTACTCCTTGTTTGGCTCCAAATATTTTTTTAGCCGCCTTGGCATTAAAAGGCGGCAATTCGGCAGCGGTAACTGCAGTTCCCACTATATCAAAAAATATCCCCAGAAAAATAATAACCAGCAGCAAAGCAATTGCCACCAGCACATTGTTTACGGTTCTTACCAGAGCCTCTGACCCCAGGCTGACCAAAAGAGCCATAAAAAATGTGATGAAAGCTACCAGTAAACCAGCAATCAATATGTTTTTTTTGTTTTGGCCATTCAAATCTTAAATATCCCCCAATAAAACGGGCCTGGCAAAAGGTTGTTCATCGAGTAAACGCTGCGACATAGGTCCAGCAGGTTTTCCCAGCAGATCTCCCTTTTGTTGCCAAAAGGGCGGTTTCCCTTTACGTCCGCCCTATCTCGTCACCGAAAATAGAGCTGGATTGCCACTAAGTACGCACTTTAATCCTCGATAAACCATGCTCAAGTTGCATTCAGTCTAGGAGTTTTCCTCAACAACCCACACTACTTCTAGCCTCTTTTGCAGTCGACGGTTTCAAAACGGACGATAATTCCTTGGCCGAGAAAAAACCGCCCCTAAATGTTTATTCGCCGCCTCCACTCAAGGCAGGCTACACTGCACCCAGCTTCTACCAGAATGCAGGTTTTCCCATCCCCTTAGGGATGAGCCTCCACGGATTTGAGGGTCATCCCCGCATGCCGTTGCGGATAGCCCCCAGACCCTTAACTCCCAGCGATGACCCCCGACTGGGCGTCCAAAGCCAACACCAGAAGCTTCATCGATGTGCCCTTAACGGATTTTTAGCCCCGTCTTCGAAAGCAATAGGGCTGACTAGAATACTGCAACCTTTTGCCAGTTTCCTATTCATCCATGATTATAACACAGCTAAGGTCTCCCATGCCAGTCCTTGAAAATGGATCTTCTTGGCTTGAAAGCCTGGGGCTATGAGGCCCAAGAGAAAGTTTAAATTACTGGGACCTACTCAAAGTATAAAAAGCCAATTCTCTCAAAAAACGGGCCTCAGGTCCAAAATAGCCCAGGGCTTCCTGACAGGATTCCACCGCAGCTTGAGCCAGCTGATAAGATTTTTCCATTCCCAGCAGACTAATGTAGGTGCTCTTGTGATTTTTTTCATCGCTTCCCAGTGGTTTACCAATCAAATCCTCATTGCCAGCTACATCAAGTATGTCGTCGGTAATCTGAAAGGCCAGGCCAAAGCTGCCCGCATATTGTTCTAAGGCTAAAATCCCACTTTCGTTCATACCACTCAGAGTAGCTCCCGTAATCAAAGCGGCTTTAAACAGCTGTCCGGTCTTTAGACTATGCAGTTTCCTCAAGGTGGGAAAATCCAATTCTCTCCCTTCTGACTGCAGATCCAGTACCTGCCCCCCAATCATTCCCCTGCTCCCTGCGGCCCCTGCCACTACTTGAATGGCTCTCAGCAGATTTTCCGCCTTAAGCTGTGGTGAGTTTAAGTTCTCTGCCAGCAACTCAAAAGCCCCAGTCAAGAGAGCATCCCCGGTCAATATGGCATTGGCCTCTCCGTATACCATGTGGCAGGTAGGTTTCCCCCGGCGCATTGCATCATCATCCATAGCCGGCAGGTCATCATGAACCAGAGAATAGGTATGAATTAACTCCAGGGCACAAGCCGCTGGAATCACCTGTTCCCTATCCATCCCCCCCAAGATGGCTCCCTCAAAAACCATAATCGGCCTGAGCCTTTTCCCGCCATTAAAGACCGTATAATGCATTGCTTCATGAATTAAAGGGGGATAGTTGGAAGTTGCCGGCAAAAAGCGAAGCAAACATTTTTCCACAAAATCTTTTTTAGCTCTCATTTCATCCAGGAAGTTCTCAAAATTTATGCTCATAATACATAACTCCAATGGCTAGTTGCCTAGTCAATTTAAACATCATTCACTTCCAACACCTCTAAGTCACCATCCAGCTTCTTCATTAGCCTTTGTATTTTACCTTCGGCCTGGGCCAGTTGCTTTTGGCAATATACGGATAAATCAATACCTTCTTCATATAACTTGATGGATTCTTCCAGGTCCAGGGCTCCTGATTCCAATTTATCCACAATGGTTTCCAATGCCTTCAGGGCCTCTTCAAATTTTTTCTTTTTCATCTCCCACCATCTCCTTGCTGTCTACCCTAACCCCCAGTTTACCGTCGTTAAATATAAGATCCAGGTAGTCACCTATCTGAGCTCCCCTCATCTGTGACATTAATCTGCCGTTTTTATAGGCTACTGTATATCCTCTCTGTAATACCTTTAAAGGACTCAGATTATCCAGGGCTTCTACCGCCATGGAATACCTGTGATGGTGGAGCTGCAGGTAATTACTCATCTGTCGATTAATGCGCTCTTGCGCTTCGGCTACTTTACCCTTTTTCTCCTTGATTATGATATCAGGTTCTCTCCATACCCTCTGTAGCATAATCCGGTCCAAGGTTTCACTATACTGTCCCAGCTTTTGTTCCATCAGCCGGTTCATTCTTTGGGTATGTTTCATCACTTCATTATTTAGCTGCTTAATATCCGGCACCGCCAGACTGGCAGCCTGAGTGGGGGTAGCTGCCCGCAGGTCTGCCGCCAGATCGGCCAAACTAAAATCTATTTCATGCCCTACTGCTGATATCACCGGTATACGGGACTCATAAATTGCTTTGACTACCGTTTCACTGTTAAAAGCCATCAAGTCCTCCAGGGAACCTCCACCCCGGCCAATAATGATAACCTGAGCCCGTCCATAAAGATTAAGCAAACGGACTCCTTCGGCCAGTTCCCCTGGAGCGGTCTCCCCCTGTACCGAACTGTGAACCAAAAGCACCTCACAGCCCGGGTGCCTCTGCTTAAGAACCCTTAAAATATCCCTTAAGGCAGCTCCATCCTGGGAAGTCACGATGCCCACGCAATTTACCCAGGGGGGAATGGTTTTTTTATTTTCGCTAAGGAAATAACCGGCCTCTGCTAGTTTTTTCCTCAACTGCTCCAGCTTTAGATACAGGCTGCCTTTACCATAGGGTTGTATTTCCTGCACATAAACCTGGTATTTTCCCTGGGGAGGATAAAGAGATACATATACCCGAGCCAGTACCTCCAGGCCATCCTCCAGTGCGAATTTTAGGCCCTGATTGCGGCTCCTGAACATGACGCAACTGACGGTAGCTTTCTGGTCCTTCAAATTAAAGTACATATGACCGGATTGGCGATAATGCTTGAATCCCGAGATTTCACCCTTGATCCAAAAGTCAGACAGGAATTCATCAGCGTTCAGTAAATTGCCGATATACTCATTCAACTCACTGACACTGATAAAAGTTTTCATAAGCTGCTCCTGTTCTTGATTGCGGCCTGGCACAAATTCTCCATCAGCTTGGCTATAAGTATGGGTCCAAGACCTCCAGGGACTGCCAGCAGATGGCCACGCCAGTCCAGCAGAGAATCCCGGTCCACGTTGCCCAGGGTCTTTGAGTTTTCCCAGTAGAAGCCGGCATCTATGACCAAGATCCCCTCCCTCAGGTCAGGACCTTTAACTACACCAGCCCGGCCCTTTTCAACTACTAAGAGATCAGCCTTCTTTACCCATTTGGCTTGGTACTCCCCGATTACCTCTACCTTAAATCCCTGCTTGATCAGCAATATAGCCAAGGGCAATATCAGATCAAAGGAATCCCCTACCAAAACCGCATTCTTCCCGGGAGGTTGATAGCGGTTAATTACCTCCAGGCAAGCGAGTGCGGCACAACTAATGAATTGGGCTTGGCCACCTAGTAGTTTGCCTCGATTAATAGGATTAAAGCCATCTACATCTTTTCCTACCTCTACCCTCTCCAGGAACTCATCCTGATAGAAAGCGAGGGGTCCAGGCAGAGGCAATTGAATTATAAGCCCATCAATACCCGAATCATTATTTGCTTCAGCGATGAGAGCCAATAGCTCTTCTTTGCTTATGCTGGCAGGTCGCTGGATAATACTGGTCTGAGCCGATATGCTTAAGGCCGCTTTTTCCTTTAAGCCTACATAAACCTGGCTTTCCTCATCATCACCCACTAAAATCACCCCCAGCTGGGGAGTAATTCCCCTCCTCTGGTTTTCCAGCTTTAGGTCTGACCTTATTTCTTCCGCTATTTTACTTCCACTTATTAATTCCATTTAATCTAGCTCCTTTTGCGCTCGCCCGCCAGGCGGTCCAATATGGCATTGATATAAGCGGGCGAAGATTCTCCCCCATACTTTTTGGCTATTTCAACTGCTTCATCAATAACCACAACAGGATCAACCCTGTCCAAAAACAGCATCTCCCCCGCTGCCAGCCTCATAATACTTCTATCAACTGCCGGCATTCTATCCAAAGTCCAGTCACTGGCAAAGGCTGCAATGACCCCGTCGATCTCCTCCAGATTCTTTACCGCTGCTGCTATCAGCTCCCGCGAGAATTTAACATCCTTTTCTGCCAGTTCCGATTCTTGTAATAAGTAGTTTAAGGCCTCTACCGGCCGGGCCGTTACCTGATCCACTTGAAACAAGACTTTAAAGGCATATTCCCGTGCTTTTCTTCTACTCATAATATCTGTCTCTCCAAATAATCTATTTATCCTTGAACAATTGCTTGAGCCATAACTCTATGTCTTGCTGGTCATCAATACTTTTTCCCAGGAGGTAGCCCAGTCCAATACATAAAAATATTAAAAGGGTTTTCCAAAATCCAAAGCTTACCAACAAGATACTGGCAATCAGGCCCAATCCCACCCCGATAGTCTTGCCTCGGTGTCTGACCAACAGTTCAGATAAAATTTTTTCCCACATGAACTTGTCCTCCTTACCTGGCACTGGCTGCAGTAGCTTTTCCGCCGCTACTCAGGTCATCGATCAGAACCTTTACTGCCTCTACTTGCAAACCTCCAACCTGCAGCATATCCTCTTTAATTACCTCTTGGACCTCTTTGCTCAGGTCTGGAATGCTCAACTCCGGGTTTATCATCATATGTATATAAACGATAAGCCCTTCGGCTTGGTTTTCTATGGAAGTTCTAGTCTCTTTAACTCCTTGAACCTTCTGCACCGCTTTATGGATAATTATTTTGGCCGCCGCTTCTGTCATGGATATCTGCCCCGATAAGCTGTTTTCAATTAATATACGATCTTGCCGGGGGGGCCGTCTGAATATAGCCACAAATACCACCAGGGTAAGCACTATTGCTATTATGCCAATACTGCCCAATATCAATCGGTTTTGTACCGTAGAAAACAGGGTTTGGCCGAAAGTCATTACTTCTGGCCGGCCCAGAGCAGCAGCCGCCAGAAGGGCTCCCAAAGCCAGCAAAATCACATTATACAGGAATAGTATAGCCCTTAACAATCCGGACATTCAGCTCACTCCTTTCATAATACAGATAACCCCCTGCAAGGACAGGGGGTTATAATAAGCATGCAACTTACCACTATTCTAACTCGGTGCTATCAGCTGCTTCTTCCACCGATTCTTCTTTTCTGATATCTACGCCTATTACATTTACATTAACTGCTTTGACATCTAAGCCGGTCATGGTTTCCACTGACTGCTTAACTTCCTGTTGTACTGTTTCAGCCACATCAGGAATCGGATAGCCAAATTTTACCACAATAGATATATCAATGCTGGTTGATCCATCAAGCACTTCCACTTTAATACCTTTACCCAGGTTTTTTCTGCCCAGTTTTTCTACCAGGTCAGTTCCCCAACCCCCACTGAGAGAAGCTACACCATCAACCTCTGCTGCCGCAATCCCGGCCACAGTTGAAACCACTTCATCGGCTATTCTGATAGTACCCATCTCCGTATTTATCTCCGGTTTCTGTGCATCCACTTCTAACACCTCCTATTTATGCTTATATGCATTTTACCAGAAATTACTGGCAATTATCAATTAC
>CAZPSR010000133.1:0-6120 GCA_964589135.1 uncultured Syntrophomonas sp. | reverse complement strand
CGTTGACTTCTTCCGCTGCAAGGCTAAAACTCTACTAGGTATATTGCTTTATTCGGTTTTTGATACAATTCTTAAAATTCCATCGGGAATACTGCTAGCTTATTGGCTTGGTCCATTGCCGAAAGCTTTTAAGAATATGACTGCATTTGTTTTTCTTTATCCCACCTTGCATATTCAGGTCATATCAACTTTGTAATGTGTCTCAAGCAGTCCAGCTTATAAACTACTAAGGGGTACAGTATGGGAAATCAGATTTGAGGGGGTAAATCTGATTGCTTTTATCTTGAAATCAACTGTACTGCTTGAGACAGAGTGGATTATTTAATGCTGCAAGAGCTAATTAGCATAATTATTCTGCAGCTTTAAACCATGATAGTTCGAACTCCGGAATTCATAGGAGGTTTTACCCAGTATTTCGGCCTGTATTCTCCTTTAAACATCTTTTCATACTAAGAAGTACTTCTCTCTTGCCTAAAATCTGTTACCTGTGTGTAACCCCTTTGTTACCCGGAATGTTACCTTTGTCACCTGCTGTTACTGCTTTGATCCATTTCCCCAGCTAAATAGCTTCAGTATGCCTGGGCATGGATTCATGGAACTCCAAGTATTCCCCTGGCAACCAACCGCTGATTTGTCCATCTAGTAGCAATTTATATAAGTAGACCCTTTCGTTACCGCTATTATGCTGTTCATCTCTTATGGCAACGATGATGCCCGTTTTACCTGTATCTTTACCTGCTGGACCTTTTACTGTTGCTAATTGCTTAAGCATGTATACTTTCACCTGACCCATCTGTGTGATACATATATTAATAGCAAAATCTATGCCAACCTCTCCTATAATGATTTATTCTTAAGCAGACTTTTTTATCAATCGCTTCTTTTTGCTATATGTCAGGTATCCCTTTTAGTTTACTATGCCTATTTTTCCAGTAGGCTATGCTATCTATAGGGGAAACAGCTTTTTTGGGGACCTTCTCTAGTAAGGGGGAGCAAAAAAACTGGTAAGACTCAAAATTTGAGCCTACACCAGTTATTAAGGGCCTGAAGGCCAATATCTGCCTGCCAGAGCTGTCTAATTATTCAGCCATTGCAGGGCCTGGTTAATTCTTTTTAGAGTCTCTTCCTTTCCCCAAATGCATATAAGGCTGGGGAGATCGGGTCCATGCACTTTCCCGCTTAAGGCGCTGCGTAAAGGCATAAATACGTTCTTGGGTTTAACTTTGGCTTGTTTGATTATGCCCTTGAGATATTGTTTTATAATCTCGGGTTGCTCACTATCGGGAAAACTATCAGCCAGGGTCTGGAGTATCTGGGCCGCTCCTTCCTCCTTCAGTACTTGAATAGCCCCTTCCTCATAATCCAGTTCTTCGAATAGAACTGCTGCCTCCAGAGTTATATCACTTAGAGATACTAGATGATCCCTTACGGTTTGAATCAGCAATTGGTATTTATCCTCATTCATTTCCTTAATAGCTTCACTATAAGGGGATTGGTCCAGAAATGGTCTCACCTTTAGACATAGTTCATGGATATCCAATTGCTTTATGTACTACTGATTTATCCAGTTTAATTTATCCAGGTCGAAAACCGCCGGGCTTTTCGCCACTCGGTCCAGACTGAAGGCACTGACAATATCGCTTGGAGACAGCAGTTGTTCCTCCCCCTCCGGGGACCATCCCATCAGGGCCAGGAAATTAAACATGGCCTCAGGTAAATATCCCATTTCTCTATATTGTATCAGGGAAGTGGCTCCATGCCGCTTGCTCATCTTCTGCCGGTCAGACCCCAATATCAAGGAAATATGGGCAAAGGCCGGGGTCTTGAAATTTAAGGCATCGTAAATCATTAGCTGCCGCGGAGTATTGGATAGGTGTTCTTCAGCTCTAATAACATGAGTAATGCCCATCAACACATCATCAATAACCACAGCGAAATTGTAGGTAGGTAATCCATCTGATTTGATTATAATAAAATCGCCTATAATACTGCTATCAAAGCTTACCCGTCCTCTAACCATATCATCCACCAGATATATTTTGTTGGCGGGAACCGCAAAACGAATGGTAGGCTTAATTCCCTGTTCCATTTTTTCCGCCTTTTGATCTGGACTTAGATGTCTGCATCTGCCCAAATAACGTGGGGTCTCCCCCTGGGCTATCAGTTCCTGCCGCTCTTGTTCCAATTCCTCTTCAGTGCAAAAGCAATGATAAGCCCCGCCCGAATCCAATAAATGCTGAGCATATTCCTGATAGATTCCCATTCTTTCGGTCTGTCGATAAGGCCCGTTATCTCCCCCCACCTCTATTCCTTCATCCCACTTTATACCTAACCAGAGCAGGGATTCTATAATCTCCTGTTCATATTCCGGTTTGGAGCGGTCCAGATCAGTGTCTTCTATGCGCAAGACCAAATCTCCCTGTACATTTGCCGCATACAGATAGTTGAACAGGGCTGAGCGGGCTCCTCCAATATGCAGCGGTCCGGTAGGACTTGGTGCAAACCTGACTTTAATTTTACTCATAATTAATCCCTCCCTTAAAACCAAGCTAATTATAGCATTCATCCAGCCCCTCAGCTAGGCTCCTAAAAGGTTTTTGATTCCTGTCAGCAGATTATTCCAGGTCGCCCTGAGTTGTTTAAGCCAACTTACTACCTCTTCCCCCCGATTTTGTAGCTCATCCAATCTCCTTTCCACATTTTGCATCTGGTTGCCCAGGTGACCGACACTAATATTTAATTCTTGGATCTTTTGCATTAACCCTATGATTTGGTCTATGTCCCTTTCTGACAGCTTTATATCAAGATCAGCACTGGTCTCCACAATTATTTTACGAATTTTCTGTGGATCACTGATATCCTTTGCCGCCACTTGCTGTTTTACCTCATAAATCAGTATCTCCGCCTGATCCTGTCCAATGCGCTTCCCCAAATCCGAAGTTTGGGCTATTTCCTCATGGGCGGTAAATTTATTGCTCTCTTTCAGGCTTTCCCCACTAGCCTTTTCAAATGCCTTGATAATACCGGTTAAAGCTGCGGTTCCCGATACCTCAAATGGTGCCGCCACCACTATCCTAGCATCCTCTATTCCGGCTGTTATCAGGGCATTGGCATACATAAAGGGGGTAATGGCCTTAATATTTTCGGTCTGTACCTCGATTCCCTGGCCTGGGTCCAGTAACTCGCAATAAGCCGAAGATATGGCCTGGCTGCCAATAAGCTTTTCATCCACTACCCCTTGCAGATAATTCCTCTCTTCTTCATTGCTGACACTTATATAATGCAGCCTTTTATCTTTAGTCCAATCTTTAAAATATTCCATTACCTGCTCCTTTTGCCCAGGAGTTAAATCTTCTCCCAGGCTGATAACCGCTTCAATCGGTTTTTGTCCAGTCAAGGTAGTGGTAATTGGACTTCTTAAGCATATTAAAGCTAAACAGAGTCCCAGAATTCCTAGCCAGATAAATCTATTGCTTTTAATCACCTGTAATTCATCCCCCCTGCATTTTCTTTAGTTTGCTTCATGCCGCAGGGAAATATTAATTAAGCCTGACGATTTATATCTCATCTATTAAGGCTATGGCCTGAGCGGAAATCCCTTCCCCCCGGCCTTCAAATCCCAGTTTCTCAGTAGTGGTAGCCTTCACATTGACCCGAGTCCGGCTAATACCCAATTGAGAGGCAATATTGTCCCTCATGGCCTCCAGGTATGGGGATAGCCGTGGTTCCTGGGCCATAATGGTACTATCTATATTAGTAACCCGATAGCCAGCCTCCCCCAAACGCAAATTCACCTGGGCCAAAAGGACCAGGCTGTCTATATTCTTATAAGCCGGGTCAGTATCGGGAAAATGCCCGCCGATATCCCCCAAACCGGCAGCACCTAACAGGGCATCACATATAGCATGCAGTAATACATCCGCATCTGAATGCCCCAGCAAGCCCCGGGTAAAGGGAATATCGACTCCTCCCAACACCAGTTTTCGCCCGGTCTGCAGTCTATGTACATCATATCCGATCCCTATCCGCAATGCTTATCCTCCTCAGGGAGCTGGGTCCCTCTTTTTACAGCAATCCTCCCGCTATTTTTAAGTCCTCCGGAGTGGTTACCTTAAGGTTGCGAGGGTCGCCCGCAATCACTTTAACCCGGCCGACATAACGTTCAAAGAGACTGGCATCATCAGTGCCGTAAGCTTCATCGGCATAAGCCATCTGGTAAGCATTTATAAGCAGGGATAGCTTAAAAACCTGTGGGGTCTGAACCGCCACTATTTTGGAGCGGTCCAATGTGTTTACCGCCCAGCCCTCTGCATCCACCGTTTTCAAGGTATCCCGAGCCCCCAGGCCAGGAATAGCAGCTCCCCATCTTTCCGCCGCCAGCAGCAATTCCTGCAATAAACTAGCAGTCAAAAAAGGTCGAGCTCCATCGTGAATTGCTACCCATCCCCGGGTATCTCCCAGGGCCATCAGACCGGCCCAAACCGAATCCTGTCTTTCCTGGCCCCCGGGAATGACCTTTTTTACTTTCTTATAGGCATATTTTTGGATAACTTCTTCCTGGCAGTATTCAAGTTCAGCGGCATGGGCCACCACTACTATATCCGTAACCGCTGGAAAAGCATCCAATATATCCAGAGAATAGGCCAATACTGGTCGGCCCTTAATCAGCATATAGGGTTTATTAAGCTTGCTGTTCATCCTGCGACCCAAACCAGCGGCCGCAATAACCACTTTCAGTTGTTTATCCACCTAATTCACCTCAGCCTTTGTATAGCTGCCATTTGAAGAGGTGCCCTCATTATCCGTAAAAGTTTAGCTTGGCCGATTCAGGCAGGTTATGGCTAACCCCGACCTCGTTTTTAATTTCTCTGGCTTTACGAGTAAATATCATGCGTCCGGCAGCAGTCTGGAATACGCTGGTTACCACCACTTCCAAATCCTGGCCTATTTCATGGCTGGCCTCTTCAACGACTACCATGGTGCCATCCTCCAGATATCCGATTCCCTGACCATACTCCTTGCCCTCCTTGATAATGGCTACCTGCATGGTCTCCCCGGGATAAACGATTACTTTAACTGCGTTGGCCAGTTCATTGATATTTAACACCGTAATACCCTGCAGTTCAGCTACCTTATTCAGGTTATAATCTACGGTTATAATGCTGGCTTTTAATTGTTTGCATAAAGCCACCAGCTTGCCATCAACATCTTTTTCCCCTTCAATGTCCGTTTCAATTATATCAATTTTTATACTGGAATGTTTCTTCATTTTGGATAAGAGTTCCAAGCCCCGACGACCTTTATTGCGCCTTATAGCATCGGAAGAGTCCGCTATATGCTGGAGTTCCTCTATGACAAAGGTAGGAACCACAATAGGCCCCTGCAGAAATTTACTTAATCCTACATCATATATGCGTCCATCGATAATAGCACTGGTATCCAAAACCTTATAGCCTTCCTGCCATTCCTGACTTTCTCTGGCAGACTGCTGTCCGCCCCGATGCAGGGTAAGACTATGGAAAACATCGAAAGCACGCCTGGTGCCTATTTTCAGTCCCAGCCATACACTGAAGATAAAGGTCAGCAAAGCCAAATAGCTGCCAACTCCTCGCAGAACTGAAAGAGGAAACCAGCAGAGCACCCCCACTAGTATCCCCATGAGCAACCCTGCCATTCCCCCGATAATTACTTCAATGGCAATATCATCCAGGCGCTGGTTCAGACTTCTGCTCAATCTCTGACCCAGGCCCAAGAGCCAACTTACCACCACATATGATAAACCGGCACCTACCAGCCCAATGCCGGCCAGCCAGGGAAATCCGGGCTGCAGTATTACTTGTATAGTATACGCCGTCCAGGCCCCAATGAGCAGGGACATGATAGATAAGTTCCTGGAAATTAATGTCTTATTATACATATTGTGCACCTCCTTACCTATATTTTGATATTCTGAACCGGCTATTATACATAAAGAAAAAATAGTGAGGCAAAAACTAAGTCAAATTAAGTACGAAGAGCATGGAACCCTAGAGTAGGGGCAAATTGACAAACATTGATCCCCAAGGCTATAATCCTGTCTTTGACAGTTGAGAGAGAAAAACCGCTTGGATAAAGCCGAAA
>CAZPSR010000132.1:0-6124 GCA_964589135.1 uncultured Syntrophomonas sp. | reverse complement strand
ATCATAGTTTTAATAAGCAATAAAGATCTGCAGAAGCTTGTTTGAGTTGAACGAGGGGGCCTGGCCCCCTCGTTAACTCTAGAGCAGGGGGGAGTACAGGGGGGGAGAATCATGCTCTTGATAGGCAGCATTGAGGGCTAAAATGCCTTTTTCTATTTGATCTGTACCGAGTGCGGCAAAGCTCAAGCGAAAATATTCACTGTCTCGCTGTTCTGAAGCAGAAAAAAGGCTGCCTGGGCTGATAATGACCTGCTTATCCAGGCAACGGGTATAAAAATAGTTGGCTGAACTGCCGGGTGGCAATCTTAACCAGAAACTCAGGCCTCCTCCTGGTTTATTGTAGCTGATCTCCCGGGGCAGGTGATGGGCCATAGCCTTAAGCATAATATGGTAGCGAGCTTGATAGTTCTCTTTCATATATTCCAGGTGTTTTGTCCATAGCCCCTTTCTTAAATAAAGATCAAAGGCCCGCTGTATTAAGCCCGGGGTGGATATATCAGAGGAGTGTTTGGCCTTCAGCAGACCAGGAATAATCTGGTCTGGAGCGGATAAAAAGGCAAGTCTTAAACCTGGCATCAGTATTTTGGAAAAGCTTTTAATATAGATTACCTGCCCATACTTATCCATTACCTTTATGGGCTGCCGGGGATTATCATAGGACAAATCGGTAAATGAGTCATCTTCGATAATAATCATATTATGGGTCTGGCATAATTCCAGTAAGGCCAGTTTTTTTTCTTCACTATAACAGATACCGGTAGGAGTCTGGTAATTGGGTATTATATACATCAAAGGGGGATGGTATTTTTCTACCGCCTGTTTTAAAGCTGAGTAGGAAATACCATCTTCCTCCAGGGGAACGGGTATGATGCGAGCCCCCCGAGATTTAAAAGCCGCTATGGCACCGGTGTAAGTAGGGTCTTCAGTAATAACCCAATCACCTGCTATAAGCAAGGATTTGGCGATTATATCGATACCTTGCTGGGCCCCGGATATTACCTGAATACAGTTTTCATGGGCTTCAATAGCATTGTCCCCAAGGTAGCTAACCAGGCTTTCCCGTAAAGGCCAATACCCTTGGCCTTCTTGGTAGCCAAAGGCCTTACCCCCATCTCGATCCAGCACTTCATTGAGGATAAGCTTGAAATCTGCTACCGGGAAAAGTCCCGGGGTGGGGATAGCACTGGCGAAATTATAGGCTCCAGTAGGTATCTGCAACCGGCCCTGGTTCATGACCTTCAAACCTGGAGGGTAATAATCATCCTGGGTGGAGCTAGAATGTGGGATAGGATCTGCCTCCATCGGACCAGCTTTGACATAAGTTCCACTGCCTACTCTGGAATACAGTAATCCTTCTCGTTCCAATTCTTGATAGGCATGCACTACGGTAATATTGTTGATGCCCAATTCTGCGGCCAGCTTTCTTATTGAGGGCAGTTTTTCTTCTTCCTTAAGCTCTTGGGATTTTATCAATCCTCGTATTTCCTGGGCCAATTGCTGGTAAAGGGGAATACCCTGATTTTTATCTAAATGTATCGTTACAAATAATGACATATAAACTGTCTCCTTTGCTTATTGACAGGGGAGAAATGCTATGTGATACTAGATTTTATCAATTTGCACCGGAGCATAAAGCGTAACGGTACAAATATATTATACCTATAGATTAAGGAGGAGGCAATAAATGGATCGTTATAAGTATAACCATAACTTGGCCCAGATATTAAAGGGCGGGGTGATTATGGATGTAAGCAATGTAGACCAGGCTCTTATTGCTGAAGAGGCGGGAGCGGTGGCAGTTATGGCTTTGGAAAAAGTGCCCGCCGATATCAGAAAACAGGGCGGGGTAGCCCGCATGTCTGATCCCCAAATAATTAAAGATATTAAAAAAGCGCTTACTATTCCGGTCATGGCCAAGGTGAGAATAGGGCATTTCGTAGAGGCCCAAATATTGCAGGCTATCGGCATCGACTTTATTGATGAAAGCGAAGTCTTAACTCCTGCGGATGAAATGTTTCATATTGACAAAAAGAAGTTTGCTATTCCTTTTGTATGTGGAGCCCGGGACCTGGGAGAGGCTCTGCGCAGAATAGGAGAAGGGGCGGCCATGATCCGTACTAAAGGCGAAGCAGGTACTGGCAATGTGGTAGAGGCGGTCAGGCATATGCGCTCTATTAGCTCGCAAATTCGCCGGGTACAGCTTATGCCCCGGGAGGAACGCATGACTTATGCCAAAGAGATTGGAGCTCCCGTAGAGCTCTTGGACTATATTGCAGAACATAAGAAATTGCCTGTGCTCAACTTTGCTGCCGGGGGGATAGCTTCACCAGCTGATGCCGCTTTAATGATGCAGCTGGGCTGTGATGGAATATTTGTCGGTTCCGGTATCTTTAAATCGGCAGATCCGGAAAAGAGAGCCCAGGCTATAGTCAAGGCCACCACACATTATCAAGATCCTCAGATAATAATGGAAGTATCAGAGGGGTTGGGTGAAGCCATGACCGGATTGGAGATCAATAAACTGGAGGACCAATATGCTCTTCGTGGCTGGTAGGGTTTAAAACTCATCTGATTAGCTGTTCTAGACCTAGCTTGGTGCAGGCCTGATCCAGAGTCTGCCGGTCCTCTAGTACGGGGGCAAAGAGATCCCCTACCTCTTCTAAACGGGGAAGCATGTTTTTTAAGTTAAAATCAGCCGGGGATACCTGCTCCAGCTCTTCCCAGCGCAGGGGAGCAGACACTAGAGCCCGGGGACCCGCCCGCAGGCTGTAAGGGGAGCAAAGGGTTTGGCCTTTGGCATTTTGCAGATAATCCAGATAGATTTTTGCTCCTCTTTTGCTGATGCTTCTTTCCACTGTACTTAGCTCAGGTCTTATCTGGGCTGCCAGACTTGCTACAGCTTGGGCGAATTTCCGCACCTGATGATAGGTGTAGATGCCTTGGAGGGGAAGATAGATATGTAATCCCTGGGAGCCCGAAGTTTTGGGATAGGTTCTCAGGCCCAGTTCATCCAGGACCTTTTTAATAATAAAAGCCATGTCTACAATCTCTCCAAAAGAATTGGCTGCAGAAGGATCCAGGTCTATCACCAAATAGTCGGGATGATCCAGCCTATTGATAGGGGAAAGCCAGGGATGCATTTCAATGCAGGCTTGATTGGCCAACCATAGCAGTACTGAACTTTCCCCTACCAGTATATATTGGATAGTGCGCTGGGAATCCTGAGAGTAGTAAGAAAAGGTAGGAATCCAGGAGGGGAGATAAGAGGGAGCATTTTTTTGGTAAAAATATTTTCCTTCCACCCCATCTGGATAACGGGTAAATACCACTGGTCGATTATCC
Organism: uncultured Syntrophomonas sp.; assembly: GCA_964589135.1. Classification (GTDB taxonomy): domain Bacteria; phylum Bacillota; class Syntrophomonadia; order Syntrophomonadales; family Syntrophomonadaceae; genus JAAYJK01. The sequence goes on along the minus strand of CAZPSR010000132.1, from coordinate 2,782 downwards.
AAATACTTGATAATATATGGGGAAACCTCCTGGTAATAGCCGATCAGATCACCCTTAGTATATCCTTGCTCAGGCCAGAAAATCTTGTCCAGTTTTGAAATTGCGAAACTATGATTATCTACCCTTACCTCCATCTTCATTTATGCTGCCATTTCCTTTCAATTAAATTGTTGGATAGTGATCATAAAATACATCTTTCGGGTTTGACCGGATTAAACTCTTTAATAACCGGGGATCTAAGCTGCATTTTTTCGCTCCATTCAGCAAATTCAATCCCAACGCTTAATAGGGGCTGAACGAATATGGTTTCAAGCCCAGCAGTGGGAAGAGGCCCCTTAAACATGGGTTGGGGTATGGCCAGGTCGGGCAAGAACTGGGAAAGCAGGTCTTTATCTTTTTCCCTTAAACCGCTGCCGGCTCGGCCCACATAAAGCAGCTCTTCATCTTGAAAAAGCCCCAGGAGAAGGGAATTGACCCGTTGCTGGCGCATGGTATAACCAACGATAAGGCAATTAATCCTCTGGCGGTTTTTGATCTTAAACCAGTTCCGGTGCTGTTTGCCGGACACATAAGGGCTGGCTTTCCTCTTGGCTACTATTCCCTCCATCTCACGAGCTTTAATTGCCTCAAATAAGCTCTGGCCATCAGGAAAATTATCTACCAGATGCAGCAAAGGGGAGCTGAAATCAAGGATTTCGGCCAGTAACTGGTATCTATCGCTCAAAGGCCAGCTAGTTAGATCTTTTTGCTGCCAAAATACTATATCGAACAAGGCATAGCTAATTGGCATTAATTGAACCATATACTCTATAGTCTGCCGGGATGAAGAGCCATCCCGTCGCATAAGCGAAGGAAAGCTGGGCCGACCATCTTTTAATACTATTATCTCCCCATCCAGAATGGCTTTATCTGCTGCCAATAAGTCCGGCAGCTGCTGCAGTTCAGGGTATTGCAGGGTTCTTGAGTTTTGCTTTTTGTTTATTAAACGGACCTGATCTTTTTCTACATAAGCCAGCATTCGGACTCCATCCCATTTGACCTGATAGAGAAAGTCGGGGTGCTGGGGAATTTCCCTGGATGAAACGGGTTCCATGGGTTTTATCAGGCGGTACATACTTTTTAGGTGCCGGTTTTTTTGCGGCGGCCCGGCTTCTTTTCCCCCTTGGCCTTTCTTTTGCTTTCAGCCAGTTCCACGCTGGCTTTCAAAGCTTCCATCAGGTCCACCACATTAGTTGCGGCTGGGGATACTGGGGATACTACCACTTCCTGGCCCGACACTTTGGCTTGAATCATCTCCCAGAGGGCCTGCCGATATTCATTTTGGTACTTGGCCGGATCAAAATCGGTAGATAGATTTTGGATCAGGTTAACGGCCATTTTCATTTCATTATCATGCAACTTAACTGCCTCTATTCCTATATTGAGAGAGGCTGGAGACCGAATTTCATCAGGAAAGAAAATGGTTTCCATCACCAAGACCTTATCCTTTATGCGTAGAGCAGCCAGGCTCTGCTTGCTGCGAATTAGTACTTTGGCTACTGCTACTTTGCCGGTTTGCTCCATGGCCCTGGTCAATAAGGTGTAGGCCTTTTCCCCTCCGGGGGAGGCTTCCAGATAATAGGTTTTATCAAAGTAAATCGGGTCAAGTTGATTCAAATCCACGAAATCCAGTATATCAATGGTTTTAGTATTATTAAGAGGTATGCGTTCAATATCTTCATCATTTATTAATACATACTGATCCTTCTGGTACTCATAGCCCCGTACAATCTCATCACCGTTTAGCTCTCGTTCACAATTGGGGCAGTATTTATGATACTTAACCGGTGACCCACATTCTTTATGCAGATAATTAAACTTGATATCTTTTCTTTCGGTAGCCACGTACATTTTAACTGGGATATTGACCAAGCCAAAACTTACGGCACCCTTCCATAGAGTTCGCAAAATGATCTTCCTTCCCAATGATTTGTACTTAGCTTTTATAATCAGAGCGGGTTTTATGCTTTAATTTGGTGGATTTTTTGGAGCCCAGCTGGAGTGCGGGCAATTATGGGTAGTTTATCACCAAGATAGTCCGATTGCGGCTTGGCTATATCAGGTTTTAATTGGGTACAGTTTACCATGGACATAGTAAAAAACCCCGGCCAGGACTTGAAAGGCAGAGCTTAATACCGCTTCCTCCAAAAAGTTTTTTTCAAAATCCCGGCGGTCAGCGGTATCATTTATTCGGCTTAGATTATTTGGAGTATAATCAAGAGGAAAAAGATTATATTTGGCTGCAATCTGACCGAGTTGCAACAGAGTTTGAGCGGATTGGAGATCAAGCAGGTCCAGAAAATGCTCATAATCAGGTTCCGCTGCCCTGGCTAATGTATATATATCCAGGGTTAATCGAGAGCTAAACCAGGCCATTAAGGTAGGTTGGTTTATGAGCTCAAGATCAATTCCCCTATATTCTGGTCTTACTCCTTGGGTATAAATATAAGAGGCCAGAGGAGTACTTACTTCCAGATCATAATGGTAGAGCAATTGTTCCAGCCAAGCCCTTATCTTTAATGGGTTTTGCAGTTTGGCTGCCTTTATACCGGAAAAAATCGGTGAGAATAACATTTTAAATAACCCCTTTAATTGGAGTCCACTGCCAATACCGTTAGCAAATGAACTGCTGAACGGATAAAACCCTTAAAAAGCCAGGACCAAATTGGATGTGACTTAAAAGCAAGCGGTCAAGCCATATTATTTTCACATCAGCTCCGGCTGGATAAATACTTGCCTTTTA
>CAZPSR010000131.1:0-6144 GCA_964589135.1 uncultured Syntrophomonas sp. | reverse complement strand
AGAATGATATTTGTTTGTTGGTTTTTGCTCATACGATCGTAGGCGGCAAGATAAGTGTGGTTTTTAAGCAACATAACCAGCTGCTGGTTAAGAGGTGGTAGCATAATTAAGGTAACACATACAACCGTAAGGGCTAATACCGCAACATTTGCGCTAGAAAGCTCGATAGTGGTTATTGTCTTGCCTAAAGCGCCGCCAGATAAGACTCCGAAAACATTTGCAGAAAGCCCAATACCAAAAATTTTTGCGGGATTTTCAGTATATTCTAGCATTTCCCCAATAATACTCCACCAAAAAAGGTCGAAAATTCCGCAGGCCCCAAGCATTAGGGTATTTACAACAAGATAATCTGAAGCGTTGCGTTGTAGTAGCATAAAACTAATAAACGCTCCCATAATCATGGCCATGCCGACATATAAAATTTTTGCGCGATTCACCTTCATAGGCAGGTTACGCATAATAAGAAGTGCAATTATGTAAGGAACAGCCCAATACCAGCTGCTTAGCTTCGTAAGATGTCCAAAAGCCGGGTTTATTACTTGATACATAAGGCCGGAATTGATGGTTATGACAAAAATAAACAGGCATAATAGTATTAGCGGTTTTTTAATATCCCTACGCCGATAATCTTTTATTTCTTCCCGCAAATCGTTCCCCGCTTCGCTGGGCAGTATCCAAATACACAGCATACCTATGGCTAGGCATAGCATTGAAAGGGTAAGCCCAATAAAGGGGGAAAAATTTATGGCTACTACATTGATGGCAATCATAATGATATTTGAATAGATAAGGACATCTGCGCAGGATTTAAGCCGTTGATTTTTAGACGTAAAAGCCTTTAAAAAATAACCCCAAGAAGCCACGGCGCAGCCTCCTGCGTACCCACTTACCATCAACCCAACTGCCCACAGAGGGGAGGGAGAAAAATAAAATGGTACTGTCGCCATCAAACATATAACCATGCTGCCAAGCATAGTGTATCTTGCAACTATTGGGGATCTAACCAAAAAACCACCGAAAAATAGTCCTGTAAAATGAGCAATTATTGCAACTAATATATAGGGAGAGCCAATTACATTGTTATAGGCCAGCATACTATAGAAGACTTGTCCTTCAAAAAGAAAAGACAGAAGATAAGCAAAAAGCAGGGAGAACCCAGCGATAGATAAAAAACGATTATTCGCAGCTTTAACCTGAGCCATTCCAGCAGTCCCCCTACTCTTGTACATCTTTTTTGGCACAATTTCTCCTGTTTATACAATAATCACAGCAGATTTCTTTGACTGAAGTTGAAAAATCACACCTTCGATTTTTTAGTATATCATTTTCCTACGAATTTTACATGCACATTTATAGTAGCACGCCTCAAACCCGCATTTCTCAGCTTACGTTTTTTTACATTTAAAATAAAGTCGGAGACCCTTCAGCCACTTTTCTGTTACGAAAGTTGAGTTACTAATACTCAATATTTAAACTGTATTCCTGCAGGCAATCCGGACATAAGAAAACCGGGGAGGGAGAACAACCATTACCTACCAAGTAAAAAGATGCACAATCCCGGCACATAGGAATTTGACACTGAATGCATTTAATCAACTCCGGTTTATTCTGGCAAAGCATACAATTCATAATACCACTCCTTTCCTTAATATGTTTATCATAGCATATTATGTCAGCTAGCTATTTTCGCTAATTCAAAATAGCAGCGCTTTTGATTTCAACGCCCGGCCAACCACTTAGAACCTAGAGCCCCCTCCAGCGCTTCCTATACTCAGTCACTCCCTCTACCATATTGTGGTATAATTGGCTGTAATGGATAGGTTTATGAAATGAAAGGAGAGAGGATAATGAGAAAAAAGGTATTGGCAGTGGTACTGGCGGTTGCCGTGCAACTCGCCGTCTGGCCGGGCTCTGCAACAGCCTTCGGGGAAGGGCTGAAGATAATCAAAGAACCTGTACTGGTAAGTCTTGAGAACACTGAGAAAATAAGCTCGAAAAATGCCCTGGAGATTTTTCGTTCCGCTTTTCCGGAAATTACCGCCAACCGGAATTTGCTGGCTGAATTGGAAGAATACGCAGGATATTCAGTTTGGCGGATTCATGAAGCTGAGCAAGGGGGCCTGCGCTCCTACCCGAGACAACAGGTAGGGGGGCAAATTGACGCCACTACCGGAGAAATCCAGAGTTTTAATTATAATCCGGGCCCAGATTATTACCAGGGTCAAAGGGTGACTCTTACCCGTGAAGAGGCTAAAGCGGTAGCCCAACAATTTCTGCAGGAAAAACAAGCTCAAAAATATGACCAGCTTCTGCTACGGGATGACATGCTTACATCTTTCCCCAGCCGCAACCTAAACCTGAGCTATATTTTTTACTGGCAGCGCTTGGTTAATGAAGTGGCCATTGACTATGACAGTATTACCATAGGGGTGAATGCTTATACTGGGGAGATCACCCAATACCATTGCAATTGGCATGAACTAGAGCTTCCTGCTGGGAACGACTTGATTCCGGCAGCCGCTATGGCCCAAAAGCTACAAGAACAGATCGATCTGGTCCCCTGCTATACCTATGAACAAGATTCTATGGGACAAAGGACTGGAAGGATGGTTCCGGCCTATCTCCTTAATATAAATGCCCAGCTAGTTGATGCCCGTACTGGTATATTCCTGGATTACCGGGGTCGGCGACAGGGTGAGACCATTCCCCGGCTATATGAACAGGATTTTGTGCCCCTGCTTAATGCCCCGGCCATTAACGAAGTTCCGCAACCCGAAACCTATGTAGACCCGGAGGTGGCTCTGCAAACAGCACAGGATTTCTTTCACCAAATGGGGTATGAAGATCCCATCCGCAGGAGTGGGGGAGGAAGCTCCAGCGGAGGCGGAATTCGGGAGGAACACTGGTCCTATAGCCTGCAGAACCAAAACGATGGCCATTTGCGGGTAGAGGTTAATGCCTTTACCGGTGAAGTAATCGGTTTTAATGATGAGGATTATGGTGTAACCAGGATTGAGCCAGTCATTACATACCTTCAGGGCCAGGATTTGGCCCAGGCAGCTATTGAGAAATTTGATCCAGACAAGGTTCAACAGGTGGCATTTTGCCAAAGCAATTGGGAAGACGACCGAAACTATTACCATTACCAGTTTGTGCGCTTAGTTAATGGAATTCCCTATAACCGGGATAGTATCAACATTACCCTGGATGGAAGCAAGGGCAAGGTGGTAAGCTATTTAAAACAATGGCGTCCGGTGCAGTGCGAAGCATTGCCCCCCCTGCAGGATCCCCAGCTTATTAAAGATAAACTGTGGTCGGCACAAAACCTAAAATTAAGTTATATCTTGGCCCGAGATGATCAGTATATGCCAATAGGAGAAAGTATCCCAGTCTACACAATTCCCTATACCCAATTTAATGCGGTAAGCGGAGAAGCCCTAATAAACTCCCAACCCCTTCAGCCCGCTCCGGATGAACTGGAACCCTGGAGTAACCATTGGGCCGCCCCGTCATTGTCATTATTAAAAAACAATGGCTTGATTTCTGAAAGCGCACAAGGGGATGAGACCATGACCCGGCGTGATATTTTGAAGATCCTGGTTCTGGCCACCAATCCAGGTGACTATTATGGAGATGAACAGCCCATAGAGCTCGCTCTGGCCGATATCGACAAAGAAGATCCCGATTTAAATATCTTCAAGCTGGCCGTCCAACGGAATATCATTGCCAATGGGGGGAAATTCAGGCCCAATGAAGCCCTTAGCCGGGAAGACCTGGCCATCTGGTTGGTTAATAGTCTGGGCCTCCAGGAAATAGCCCAGATGCCCAACCGCATTGACACCCCCTTTCGGGATGCCGGGCAAATAAAGGCCAATAAATCCAATTATCTAGGCCTGGTATTTGGATTAGGCTTATTAACCCCTGATTCAAACGGAAACTTCAGACCCCAGGAAAAGGTAAGCTGGGCGCAAATGGCATCGGTAGCAGGCCGTTTGGCTCCCCAGGCATTAGCCTATCCCGGCACTTCAATTATAGGAAGAACCCTGTGGTAGCAATATAAATAGAAGGAATTGAATATGTTTGAAATCATCGGCGTAAAATACCAAGATATAATTGATATACCAAGTCTGTTTTTAAACGAGGGACTTACTGTCCTGCTTGGTGCGAGTGGTAGCGGAAAGACAACAGTTTTAAGAATGCTAAATAAAATGATCTCTCCCACGCAGGGACGGATTCTATTCAATGGTTGTGACCTAAAAAAAATACCATCGTTAGAGCATCGAAGGGATGTCATGATGTTATCTCAGAATCCTGCTATGTTTCCAGGCAATATTAGAGCTAACTTAACGATTGCTTGCCAATTTCAGGAGAAAAGAATACCTAATGACCAAGAATTACAAGTAATCCTTGCCCAAGTGCAGCTGAAGAAGGAGCTGGACACACCGGTCAGTCAGCTGTCTGGCGGCGAAAAGCAAAGACTCGCATTGGGCCGACTATTACTTCTTGATCCATCAGTTTATCTTCTGGATGAACCATCTTCCGCTTTGGACGAAGATACTGAAGATACGATTATTAAGATGGTTGGGGAACATGTGCAAAAGACAAAAAAATCAGTAATAATGGTTACCCATTCAAGTTCTGTGGCAGAAAAATATGGAGACCAAATTATAGAAATGGCTCAGGGTAAGATCTTGAACAGGAGATTTAGGAATGAATGGGATAATTAACTTAAGCATATGGCAGCTTATATTAGCCTTTGTTTTTATACTTATAGTGCTGGCGATCACAAGAATAAAAGGAATTAGCCGTGAGAAAGAGATATTGATATCGTCCCTGCGAATGACGATACAATTAGTTCTAACCGGTTATGTACTGGTCTATGTACTTGACAACCCCAGTCCACTACTAACTACTGCCATGATAATACTGATGGAGTGTTTTGCCATTTATACAGTATTTAAAAAATTTAAACAAAGGCTATCAAATAAACTTAAAACAGCGATTGCTCTTTCCATGGTAGCCGGCACTTTATCCTGTCTGCTTTACTTTTTATTTATCGTGGTAAGGATTAGTCCCTGGTATGACCCGCAATATTTCATTCCTATTGGTGGAATGCTAATAGGTAATTCAATGATAGGAATATCGTTGGGGGTTAACTCCTTAGTTGAAGGCATGACAAGCCAACGAAATCTGGTGGAAGAAGCCCTAATTCTTGGGGCAACACCTCAGGCCGCAACCAAATCAATTGTTAACCAGACCTTTGATGCAGCAATAATGCCCACTATTAATTCTATGCTAGGCATGGGGATTGTTTTTCTGCCGGGCATGATGACAGGTCAGATTTTGTCTGGCACTTCACCGGCAACTGCGGTCACCTACCAGATAGCAATCATGCTAGGAATACTTGGAGCAGTTGCCTTAAGCGTCTTTCTATTGCTTGAAATGGGATATCGCAGTTTCTTTAATGAAGAATGCCAACTTATTTGATTCCTAGTTTACCCCTGCCAATAGATGGTAGGGACGGTCTGGGACCACCAGCGCACAGTTTTTTGTTTACCCGGAAGTTGTTACAAACCTAATCAACCGGGTCTCCCCGGTTGATTAAATAAATTATTATATGTATGAACGACTATCCAGTTCCGCGATAAGCATGATTATTTGATTAAACTCTAAATTAATTATTAACTGATTCAACCTTAGCGATACACTCAACGTGAAAATATCTTTCCTCAAATACTACATATTTGTTATCACCGATTATCTCCTGACATACTCTGCACCTGGTGCGGGCTAGTTTTTGCCTTTTTTCCTTCATAACCTGCTGCTCATAGCTGGACATTTTGTTCATAGCAATGGTATTGGTCATACTTACACCCCCCTTATTATTCTATGAATATTATGATTTAAGTTCGGTGTTACTCTGAATCAAATGCCTTGCTATATCACGCTTATCACGCCCTGGATACGATATTCCCTTACTATAGACGATGGGTATTTACTTCTCTTGTATACATTATACAATACTTTTGATATGATTTGTGAAATTTGATACATAATTATGATTTGCTTGGCTGATCACCATCAATATCCACTATCGTTGCTTTGTTATGCCCGATGTGTTTTTGGTAGGCTATGGCCTGGATT
>CAZPSR010000130.1:0-6191 GCA_964589135.1 uncultured Syntrophomonas sp. | reverse complement strand
TTGGAGCTCTATACCACCTAAAAAAATGCTTTTCATGAAAACAAGCGGATATTTGTAAAAATAATCCGCTTGTTATTAGTAGTATGATTAGTCAATCAACTATATAATTACTGCATGGGCTGGTTAGCGTGGTTCTGCTCGTAAGCATAGATCATCTTTTTAACCATTTGACCCCCTATGCTACCAGCCTGTTGGGAAGTCAGGTCGCCATTGTAACCCTGTTTCAGGTTAACTCCAACTTCCTGAGCTGCTTCCATTTTGAACTGATCCATGGCCTGCCTAGCCTGCGGAATTAAAAGTCTGTTGTTGTTTCTTGCCATCTGTTAGTTCACCTCCTTCGCTTTGTAATTATATTGTCTCCCGGACTAAAACTTATATGCTAGAAGTATTTTCAAGACTTTTTATTTTTTTTCTGCTTGGGTCTGGCCTCATCCTTAGTCCTTGGCATTTCCTCCATAGTCCCTAATTCAGCGGCCTTGTTCTCTGCTGATTGTTTCTTTTTTTTAGCCATTTTATCACCTCCCAAATAAAAAGATAGTGCGGGCTCTCGCCTGCACTATTATCTTGGTCTTATTTATTTATTTTATTTAAGCATTTATTGCCAATACTAGTTGTTTGCAATATCATGATTTTTTTTGAATTTCTTTTCTATATACCTATTTAGACCCTCAGCTTTAATTGGCCCCAGCTCTCCCATCAATACCCGGCTTAATTCCATTAGTTTAAGGTCTTTGAGCAAATAGGCAACCTTGAGCTGATTCAATCCATGCTGTTTAACCCCCCAAAATTCACCAGCCCCCCGCATAAGTAAATCATGCTGGGCCAGTTTAAAGCCATCATCGGTGTTTTCCATAATCAATAGTCTTTTGCAGCCGTCTTCGGTGTGGGGATCTCCCAGCAAAAAGCAATAAGACTGTTTTTGACCCCTTCCCACTCGGCCCCGCAGCTGGTGAAGCTGAGATAAGCCGAATCGTTCAGCATGCATAACTGCCATAATAGAAGCAGCCGGAACATCAACTCCTACCTCAATAACCGTAGTTGATACCAAAACCTTTATTTTCCCGGCTTTAAAGTCCTGCATGATCTGTTCTTTTTCTAAAGCTTTTAACCTTCCATGTATCAGGCCCACTGGCAAATGGGCAAAGATGCCCTGCTTTAATTCCTCATAAAGGGTAATGGCAGCCATTAAATCTTGTTTTTCTGATTCCTCTACCAGAGGACATACTATATAAGCCTGGGCTGCCTCTCTTTCAATCTTGCGGGCAATAAAACGGTAAACCCGGCCTGCATTTTTATGGGGGACAAACTCAGTCCTCACCTTTTTCCGTCCGGGTGGCATCTGGTCGATAATAGAAACCGATAAATCACCATACAAGGTCAAAGCCAGGGTTCGGGGTATGGGAGTGGCGGTCATTACCAGCAGGTCTGGGGCATGGCCTTTAAAGCCCAACAAAGCCCTTTGTTTTACTCCAAAACGATGCTGCTCATCAATAACCGCCAAGCCTAAACCTTTGAATTGAACTTGTTCCTGGATAATAGCATGGGTTCCTGCCAGTATATCTATGGTGCCACTGGCCAAGGCCTCCAGTATCTGGCGGCGTTCACCGGCGGAAGTGGAACGGGTTAAACGGGCCACTATCACCCCATGAAGCTCAAACAATTTTTGCAGGGACTGATAATGCTGCTCCACTAGAATCTCGGTGGGAGCCATTATGGCAGCCTGATAACCGCTGGCTACCGCTTGGGCCATGGATAAAGCCGCTACTATAGTCTTACCTGATCCCACATCTCCCTGTAAAAGCCGATTCATGGGCCGGGGAGCTGCCATATCCTGATATATTTCCTGCAATACCCGGTTCTGGGCCCAAGTCAGATTAAACGGCAGGCCCTCTCTTATTTCTTGCGACAAATTGCTTTTAGCTAAGTGCATTACATATGACTCTATAGATGGCTTATTTTGATCCTGGCTCAGACTGTATTGAAAGAGCAGCAGTTCTTCCAGGGCCAATCGCTTGCGAGCCCGCAGATAGGCTGGGCCATCCTGGGGAAAGTGCAGATTGTGGAAGGCAAATCCAATGTCGCAAAGCTCATACTTTTTCTTGAGCTCCGAGGTCAGTATATCTGGATAATGAGGCAGGTATTCATTTAGAGTATCTATAATTATTCCTCTTATGATCTTCTGGCTTAATCCTTCAGTCAAGGCATAAATCGGCAGTACCTTTACATGCCTCTTGCTATCATCCATTATCTCGTACTCGCTGACATTCAACTCCAGCCAACCCTGAGCAGCCTTGACCTTGCCACTGACAAAAAGCTCCTGTCCGGTAGTAATAAGGCTGTTCAAAAAAGGCTGATTAAACCATACGGCGGTTAATTGCCCGGTATCATCCTGCAAAAGGGCTTTGAAAATATGCAATCCCCGTCGGCTGCGGGAGGCATGGGTTCCTTTGACCATAGCACGTATGGCGGCGGGCTCGCCTGATTTAAGGAACTTGATTTGGTCTGGTTTACTTCGGTTCAAGTAAGCCCGGGGCACATACCAGAGCAGATCGAAGATATTATCTACTCCCAGCCGTTTAAACTGTCTGCTTCGGCTGGGACCAATTCCTTTTAAATATTGAATATCTTGAAACAGAGCTTCCATTATGCCTCCTGCTCTCCCTTACCCCCAGGTCAATCTAAATTTGGCCACCTGAAAACCCAAGGCACAAAAAAAGTAGATATTTCCCGTTCCAATAGCCTAATGGCTACAGCATAGCTATGCTAATCTTTTTATATCTTGCTTCTCTAATTCTACCAATTTACAGGTATTACCTGGAAATGGGCTCAGCCACCTTACGGAAGTGCCTCTTGGCAATAGACGGTAAAGAGAAAAACAACCCGGAGCAGCTTATCCCCGGGTTCTTCTTGGCGCAAAATAACGACGATCTTTATTCCACGGAAATGAAATAACTGTAATGGGGCTGTCCGCCCCAGTGCATTTCCACTTCGTGTTCCGGAAATGCCTCTTCTATGGTTTCCTTTAAGGCAATTGCTTCATTTTCCTGCAAACCATTGCCATAGAAAAGGGTAATCAACTCACTATCATCATCTGTCATCTGTTCCAATAGTTTAAGTGCAATATCATTTTCATCTTCCCCGGTAACGCTTATCTCTCCAGCCACAATACCTATTTTATCCCCTTCTTTAATATCCAGGCCATTCATTAAGGAATCCCTTACCGAATAAGTAATCTCGGCAAATTTAACCTGCTTGATCTCTTCTGCCATTTCATGGAATATATTTTCAATATCACCTTCGGGATCATAAGCCACCAGAGCGGTTATGGCTTGCATAACCGATAAGGTAGGAACTACCGCTACTTTCTTCTTACTCAAACTTTCCACCTGTTGTGCGGCCATAATTATATTGCTGTTATTAGGGAATATTATCACTGATTGGGCATTCACCTTTTCGGCTGCAGATAAAAGGTCTTCAGTACTGGGATTCATAGTCTGACCTCCCTCAACTACTTCATCCACTCCCAGGCTCTTCAGGATCTCTATCACCCCGACTCCGGAAGCCACAGCTACCAGACCAATTTTCTTAGCTGACGGGGACTTCTGCCCCTGCTCTTGTTCCAGGTTTAGCCGGTGTTCATGTATTTCTTCCAGCATATTATTGATTTTAATATCACTTAATTGGCCCCATTGCAGACAGGATTCCAATACCTTACCTGGATGATTTACATGTATATGCACCTTAAGCAGATCATCTCCGCCTACCACCAGCATGGAGTCCCCCAAGGGATTTAGATGCTGTTTTATCTCTTCGGGATTTAGATCATTGCCTTTTATCAACAACTCAGTACAATATTGGAATTCCAGATCTTCCGGCCTGACCGCTATTCCTTCTTCTGCTTCCGGCACCATACCCTGACGGTAGGTATCCAGGGGAATTTCGTTTTCAAAGGCAAACCCTTCCATAAACCCTTCCAGAAAGTAAATCAAACCCTGCCCACCAGAATCTACCACTCCTGCTTCTTTAAGCACTGGCAGCATATCTGGGGTCTTTTTCAGGGTTATTATTCCGGCATTGATACCGGCTAAAAGCATTGCAATAATATCTTTATTCCGGGCTGCTTCCTTTTCACAAGCCCGGGCTACCTCTCTAATTACGGTAAGAATAGTTCCTTCAACTGGTTTCATAACCGCCTCATAGGCGGTATCGGATCCATTTTTAAAAGCCCTGGCCAAATCCATGGAACTAGCTTTCTCCTTTCCCTCCAGTTCCCGGGCTATACCCCTGAAGATCTGAGAAAGTATAACTCCCGAATTGCCCCGGGCCCCCATCAAGGCCCCTTTGGAAATGGCTTTGGCTACCTTAGCCAGAATTTGTTCCTGGTTTTTTTCGCCTTCTTTAACTGCTGACATTAGGGTAAGATACATATTGGTCCCTGTATCCCCGTCTGGTACAGGGAATACATTAAGTCGATCAACCCTATCTTTATTGTGCTCCAGCTTTATGCAGCCCGCCTTTATGCTTCTTACCAGATCGATTCCTTCAACAAACTCGAGACTCAACTGTTAATCCTCCCCTATTTATCTGTAAGAACCTTAACGCCTCTTACATTGACGTTAACTGTGGCCACTGGTATTCCGGCAATATTCTCCAGTTCGTACCTCACTTTTTGCATAACATTGTTGCCGACTTCTTTTATCTTAATACCATAGCCCACTATAACATGCAAATCCACTTCCAGTCCATCTTCCCCTTTTTTTACCATAACGCCCTTACGGACAGATTCTCTGCCTAAAACGCTGGTTAACCCGGATTGAAAATCCTGGGCTACCATCCCTACCAGGCCATAACAGTCCATGGCAGCCAGACCGGCAATGGTTTGCACTACTTCTTTAGCTACAATTACTGCTCCCAAGTCATTGGTCTTGATGGTATACATTAAACTACCTCCTATCTGTTATTCAGTATTCTACAAGAGAATATTTATTCCTTTTTCTTGCCCTTTATGGTTGCATTTGATAAAATATGTAAGTGACTTGAAAGAGAGGGGGCAAGAAACGTGGCTAAATGTGAAATTTGCGGGAAAGGCATTGGTTTTGGTAAAAAGTACAGCCACTCCCATATAAGAACCAACCGGCAATGGAAACCAAATATTCAACGGGTAAAAGCGATAGTAGATGGCACACCTAAAAGAGTTAATGTTTGCACCCGCTGCCTGCGTTCCGGAAAAGTACAAAGAGCTATTTAAAAGTCGTTTAACTATTAGAGCCCGGGGATTCTATTCCCGGGTTGCTATTTTTATAGGCATAAACTTCTTCTGGGGCAAAACTATAAGCCTGGTTACAGAAGTTGCAGGTGACTTCCAATTCCTCCTTGGCCTCAAAGATATCTGCTAATTCCTGATCAGAAAGACCCGATAGTATAACCGCTAACCGCTCCCGGCTGCATTTGCATTGGAAAGCCAATTCCCGGGATTCCAGCTCTTGATAAGGCAAGCCGTTCATGATTTCCTCTAAGACCCCTTCCAGGCTTTCGTGACGGCATATTCCTTCACTAATGGGACCTAATCTGTTCACATTGTCTTCCAGCCTTTCCAGCATTTCATCCTGAGCACCGGGCATGGCTTGGATAATTAAACCGCCGGCGGCTTTTATACTCAAATCGGTATCAACCAAAACACCCAGGGCCACCAGTGAAGGTATCTGCTCCGATTGCATAAAATACTGGGCTAAGTCCTCGGCGATTTCACCGCTAAAAAGATTAACCTGTCCTGTAAAAGGCTGCTTAAGTCCCAGATCCTTGATAATTTCCAGATATCCAGTCCGGCCGACCAGTCCTCCCACATCCAATATTCCCGGCGCTTTAGGAGGCAAATCCGCCTGAGGCTCCGAGATCAATGCCCTTCCATTACCTAATGCATCAACTGTAGCTACAATGGAACCGGCCGGGCCATCGCCATTAACCCTTATAGTCAGGGCGTCAGCTTCCCCCTTCAAATCGCTTCCCATCATCAAAGCTGCAGTTAAGACCCGGCCCAAAGCCGCAGAGGCAGTAGCAGAAGTCTGATGACGCCGGTGAGCCTCCTCCACCACCCCGGTGGTGCTGGCCAGAATTACTCTAAGCTGTTTGCCAGCGTCAACCGCTTTTATTAAATAATCCTTTTTTATCACTTTAACATCCCTTTTAATATA
>CAZPSR010000129.1:0-6349 GCA_964589135.1 uncultured Syntrophomonas sp. | reverse complement strand
CTAAAAGGGGCATGATTTCATTACTAAATACATTCCTGCTTTGGTCCTTTGACATACTGCTATCACCTCTGTTTTAAATAGATATTGGTATCAAGAGTAAAATATGTCATTTAATTTCCTGGCTTTAACCAGGGCTAATAGAGTAATAGGGCTTATTGATGTAGGGTTTATGCTTCATATAATGCGGTGAGAAGAAGGGCCTACTTGATAATCCTTGAAATAAAGGTGGGCTGGATACACATCTGGGCTCTAAGAGGGGGGACCTCACAAGCCAGCCAATGGAGATCACCGCATTAATAAACTTAAAAGATTACTGGGGGACAGAAAAACAAACAGGCCAGTAGAAAACATCTCTGGCCGCTTCTAAGGGGATTTACTATGGAGTTCTATTAACCTGGGTTTTATCAGCTAAACTAACCCATAAATCGGTCCTCAACTAAGAGGGGTGGATTTTTCCACTCTTGTCATCTTCCTTTTCACCATAGGTATCAAAATCAAAAGAGCCATCATTGATATAGACTACTGTATTGCAGTTGGGACAGGTTATTTCCAGTACATCATCATCTAAAAAACCAGTATCAATAAAAAGCTGTTCACCGCAACTCTGACACTTGAGGTCTAATATATCTTCATCCCAGGGTTGGGCTCCCCAGATTTTTTCTTCCAGATCCATAATTTCCTCATCCAGGTCTTCCAGGTATTCCTGTACATTATGCATCTCCTGTTGCATACCCTCCACTGTTTCAGCCATTTCCTCCATAACTTGCAGTAAACCGGATAAGATCTTGCCATTTGAACCAGTATCGCTGACATTAAGTCCCTCGTACAAACCTTGCAGATAACTTACTTTTTCTGATATCCTTTTCATGCTTATCCTCCTTTATCCTTTCGCTTAAAACAAAACCCGGTTATCCTGGGTTTATGGTTTGCTTAAGATCCAATACCGGAACCCAGCAACTCCCCCCAACAATTTTATCCCCATAGTTGCTCTGCTGCTTAGTTGATTTGACTTATTATTAGCCAGAGCTGCGACAAATAAACATTAAAACCTAGATCCCCGACTACTCATAGGCATCAAGCAAGTAATATCAAAGCTTATGAACTTATTCTCCTTTTAAGGCTATCCTTGGGAAAAAATACATTCTAAAAGGTCTCCCGCCACTAATGGTGGTTAATGATATCCTTATTATTTATTCCGAGAATTCAGAGTTAAATAACAGGTCAGCCGGGTAAAAAAACCGAAAGAGTGGAATAATTTCCACTCTTAGCCTATGATTCTATAAAGCTCTAGGCAGCTTATCACCGATACTGCCAACAGATAATCGAAGTATATTTATTAATAGTTTTAAGCTCTTTCCATGTATTGCCCGGTACGGGTATCAATCCGCAGTCGATCTCCTTCTTCAATAAAGAGAGGGACTTGTACCACTGCTCCAGTCTCCAGAGTTGCATTCTTGGTGGCTCCGGTAGCAGTGTCGCCTTTAACTCCAGGTTCGGTTTCACTTACCTGCAGCTCTACAAAATTAGGCAGTTCCAATCCAATAATATTGCCATTGAACACCAGTACCTGTATGTTCATATTTTCCAGCAGCCATTTAACCCCATCCCCGATTTGACTCTTACTGATGCTGATCTGCTCATAGTTTTCATTATCCATACATACATAGTCCTGCCCGTCATTATACAGGTATTGCATTTCCCGGCGCTCCACATGGGCTTTACTTATTCTTTCACCACCCCGGAAGGTCTTTTCTACCGTACCCCCGGTTTGGACGTTTTTCAATTTGGCTCTGACGAAAGCAGCCCCTTTTCCAGGCTTAACATGCTGAAAATCCACCACCTGGTATGCTGCTCCATCCAATTCCACCGTTATCCCGGTTTTAAAATCATTGACTGATATCATTTTATCCCTCCATCAATAATTAATAGATTCTTATCGGAATGGGTTATAATCTCACAACCTCCATCCTTAACAATTACGGTATCCTCTATCCGAATTCCTCCCCAAGCAGGAATATAAATTCCCGGTTCTATAGTTATAAGCATATTCTGGGCCAAAATTTCCTTGCTCTGAGAGGATACTCGAGGACTTTCATGGATCTGAAGACCCAGGCCGTGGCCTGTACCATGAATAAAAAATTGATCCAGTCCGTATTTTTGCAGACTCTTTCTGACCGCCTGATCGATAGCCTGGCAGGACTCCCCGGCTTTAACCAGGTTTAATCCATTAAGCTGGGCTTCCCATACTGCCTGATACCTGTCCCGCAGTTTATGGTCTGCCCTGGCTATGGCTACGGTTCGGGTCATATCACTGGCATATCCCTCGTAAAATCCTCCAAAATCCAGGGTTAACATATCACCGGCCTGGAGCAGCCTGCTCCCTGGCTGCCCATGGGGCAGGGCCGCATTAAGACCGGCCACGCTGATAATATCGAAAGACTCTTTTTCACAGCCATAGTCCCTTAAATAATAAAGCACTTGGTTGGCTACATCTCTTTCGCTGATACCGACCTGAATCAGACTGCATATCTTTTCAAATACCTGATCACCGATTTTAGCGGCCTTTCTTAACAGTTCCAATTCCTCTTCGTCTTTAATCATCCTCAGCTCTTCAATCAGTCCCGAGACTGGTATGAGCTGAGCGGGAATCTCCCCTGCCAATTGCGTATACTGGTGATAAGAAAGGGCCTGGCTCTCAAAAGCGATTCGCTTATACTGCCCACTCAAATTCTTTAATTCTTTATGATCGGGAGGCTTTTCCAGGATCAACTCCCAGTTGGCACATTCTCGGCCAGCCTGCTCAGTATAACGGCTGTCAGTCAGTATGTACTGATTTTGATAGCTTAGCAGCAATAGGGCATCACTTCCAGCGGTAAACCCGGACAAATACCTGATGTTTTCCGCTTGGCTTACCAGCATGGCATCCAGTCCCTGGATTTCCATTTTGTGGCGCAGTTTATCCAAACGCTCTTGACTCATAGGGAATCCCCTTCCTCGCCCAGCAAGGTTTCACAGGCGGCCATTAAGGCCATTTTATAGCTCAATGGACCCAGGCCGCAGATTTTCCCAGCTGCCAGAGGTGACAAAAGAGAGTTATGGCGAAAAGGTTCCCGGGCCTCCAAATTGGACATATGCACTTCGATAAAAGGTATGCTTACTGCTTTCAAGGCATCGTGAAGGGCTATACTGTAATGAGTATAAGCTCCCGCATTGATTATCAGGTAATGAGTCTGATCCCGGGCGGAATGAATTTTGTCAATCAGCTCTCCTTCATGATTGGATTGAAAAAATTCAATTCTCACTCCCCGCTTACGGGCTATCACTTCCAGTTCCTGGTTGATTTCTTCCAGGGTAGCAGTCCCGTATATCTCCCTTTCCCTTTCGCCCAGCAAATTAAGATTGGGCCCATTGATAACCAGGATCTTATACTGCATAAGCCACTTCCTCCTTACTAATCCCCAGCAATGCTCAATTCTGTAAGGCGCAGACTGGGAGCTCCCTTCCCCCCGTAAAACCTGAGATCAGAGGCCAGGGCATCTATATTCTTTAAAAACTCAGCCATATTGCCAGCTATTGTCACCCCTCGAAAGGGGTGAGTTAAGGCTCCATTTTGGATCACCAGTCCAGCCGCTCCGATGGAAAAATCGCCTGATATGGGATTGGCAGTATGCATGCCCATAACTTCAGTAACATATAAACCATGTTCAATCCCATCCAACAAGAACTCCTTCTCCAGGGCCCCAGGCTCTAAGATGAAATTGCTGCTTCCTACCCCGGGAAGTCCACGAAAAGATCCGCGCTGGGCATTGCCAGTTGATCTGCTTCCTTCTTTTTGAGCGGTATAAGTATTATGTAAATAGGTGTTAAGAACCCCTTTTTCAATTACGGTCTTATTTTGAGCTGGAACTCCTTCACTATCAAAGGGCGCACTGGCTATTCCATCGGCCAATAGGGCATGGTCAACTATAGTACAAGAGCTGGCAGCCACCTGTTCCCCAATTTTCCCAGCTAAAAGTGATTTCCCTTTTTGAACTGCCTCAGCGTTAACCATTGATGCTATTATTCCCGTAAACCTGGTAGCAACATAGGGATTCAACACTACCGGCATCTGTCCTGACCCCACCCTTTTCGCATGCAGAGCCCGAATAGCATTGCCTGCCGCCTCTTTCCCAATCCGGGCCGGAGACAGGTCCCGGGCTTTTCTCACTGCCATAGCAGAAAAGCCGTTTTGAGCATCATCCTGGTCTTCCGCTACCAAAAATATATATAGGCCACAAAAATTACCTTTTTCATAGGCATATAAGCCTTTGCTATTAATTATTAAATTACAGTATTCCACATCATCATAACCCGATCTTTCAATAATGGAAATCCGTCGATCCACACTCAGGGCTGAATGTTCTACCGAACGGGCTATGTCAATTTTTTCTTCCACGCTCATTGCTGCGGTATCTGGATCATATAAGTGGAGAGCTGGGTATTCAGCCCTTTCTGGCAAAACCCGGTACTCATCGGGGGAGGCCAGGACCGAGATCTTGATAGCATCCTCTACCGCCTGTTTAACCGCATTAGGACTTAGATCGCTGGTAAAGGCAAATCCAGTGCGGCCCTGTTTCAATACCCTGATACCCAGACCAATTTCCTCCGCTTGTTTCAAAGTCTCTACCTGGCCTTTAACCACCTCTATCTTCAGTTCTTTAGCTTGCATGAGAAAAGCTTCCGCTTCTGCTCCGCTTTGCAGCGCTTCATTAAGGGCCTTTTCTCCTACTTGGCCAAGAATTTGTTCCATATTAAGCCTCCAAGTAATTTAATAAATTAACTCTCTTTAAGAGCCCTGCTTGACCTGGGTACCCCCCACCGTCAATTCTTTAATACGAATGGTGGGCTGGGCATCGGCTACCGGTACTCCCTGTCCATCTTTGCCACATATCCCCAAACTGAAACCCAAATCATTGCCTACCCGATCTATATTAGATAAGACCAGGGGACCGTTGCCGATAAGAGTGGCTCCTCTAACCGGATGCTTTACCCTGCCGTCTTCTATCAAGTATCCTTCCTGAACCTCAAAAACAAAATCTCCATTAGTAGTATTAACCTGTCCTCCACCCATCTTTTTAACTAAAAGACCGTGAGGGGTGGAAGCAATAATATCTTCAGGATCATCCCAGCCCGGAACTATCAAAGTATTGCTCATGCGTACCACGGGCTTGTGCTGGTAAGACTCCCGCCGGCCGTTTCCAGTTGAGACCACTCCATCTTTTTGGGCACTAAGCCAATCATACAGGTAAGTCTTTAATATGCCATTTTCAATCAATATGGTGCTTTGGCCCCGGGTGCCCTCATCATCAAAACAGTAGGATCCATATTTGTCAGCCAGGGTAGCATCATCAATTACCTTTACACAATCAGCTGCTACCTTTTTCCCCAGTTTATTCTTATAGACAGATAGCCCCTTTTGCACCAAATCAGCTTCCAAACCGTGGCCACATGCTTCATGTACCATGGTTCCGCCTGCTTCTGAAGACATTACTACTGGCATCCGGCCTGCCGGCGCCGCCGGAGCAGAAAGCATCTTGAGGGACAGTTCTGCTGCTTTAAGAGCCATTTGGTCTAAAGCTCTTTGTTCCAGCAGTTCCCAGCCCCCGACCCCTCCTACTGACTCATATCCGGTTTGGATCTTACCTTTATTCTCGGCCACCGTATTAACCAAAAGCCTAACCCGGCTTCGCTGTTCTTCGATGTACTCTCCCCGGCTGTTGATTATCTGTATCTGTTTCTGTACATCAGCAGCCCTTACCATAACCTGACGAATCAGGCCGGATACCTTCCGGGCAGTCTGGTTGGCCTCCATAACCAGCTGTATCCGGTCTGCCCAATCCAGCCGTCGGTAAGCAGGCCCCCGGAAAGCTTTGGGTTCTTGCCAATTAATTACTGCCGGCTGAAGCCCGGACTTACCTCCAATGGCATCTCGGGCTAAGACCGCCGCCTTAATCAATCCCTGGCGGCTCAAATCATTGGTGTATACATAAGCCGTAATATAATCCTTAACTACTCTGATTCCGGCTCCTTTTTCTCTTCCACTGTGGATTTTGTCAATCCGGTTATCTTCCAGCAATATATTCCCAGCCTGTTTCTCTTCTACGTATATCTCGGCCCAATCAAGACCTGGCCCACAGGCTATTCCCACTACTTCTGCCAGCAGGGCTTTATCTAACATCTTTTACCTCCAAGCCACACTTATAAGTTTATTCTCCGTTATACTTGATAAATAATGCATAACATAGTTGATATCCTGGGGTCACCGTTCCTCACGATCATAGGCAACACTCAGAGCCTGAGGCGCTCCGGC
>CAZPSR010000128.1:0-6381 GCA_964589135.1 uncultured Syntrophomonas sp. | reverse complement strand
CCTGCAGGCTAAATCCCTGGTTGATGTGTTTCTCTTGGCCTGCACCCTGGTAGCTTTATACGGAATTTATCAGTATCTAACTGGAGTAGAAATGCCGGCAGGGTGGGTTGATAGCACCGAAACCTCCATTACCACCCGAATATTTTCCATTATTGGCAGTCCCAATATACTAGGCAGCCTGATGGTCTTGGCTATGCCCGTAGCCTTTGCCCTGTACTTCAGCAGCAAGCATGCCTTAAAAAAGCTGACTTATGCCGGTGTTCTTATGATCATGGCCCTTTGCCTGGTTTTGACCTTTTCCCGGGGCGCCTGGCTGGCTTTTATCCTGGAAGCTATCTTCTTGGGATTCTGGGTGGATAGGCGGGTGCTTATTGCCATGGTATTATTGGCTGTTCTTACTCCGGCGGTTATGCCTACGGTATATGATCGTCTGGCCTATATGGCCAGTCCGGAATATCTGGCTTCCTCGGAGCGGGGAGGCCGCTTAGGCCGTTGGGATAAGGCCCTGGATTACTGGCAGACTTCACCAGCGGTGGGAGTAGGGCTGGGGGAATTTGGCGGAGCAGTTGCGGCCCGTTATTACCCAGAAGACAGTTTCTATGCCGACAACTGGTATTTAAAAGTGGGTACTGAGACTGGTTGGTTAGGGCTCAGTGCCACCCTTTTACTTTTTTTAATAGCTTTAAGACAAGCCCGTCGAGCCCTGGACCAAACCAGGGATAATTATATCCGCTGTATGGGGCTGGGGCTTCTTATCGGTATGATCGGAGTTCTGGCCCATAATGGAGTGGAAAATGTATTTGAGGTGCCTATGATGGCATCCTATTTCTGGTTCTTCTTGGGCTTTTTGTTGGCTCTGCCCTATTTGCCTGTTTCCGCTCCCCAATTAGAAACAGCGGAACCCTAGTGGCTGAAACTTAAACAGAAGCCTGAATCTTTCTTAAGAATCCTCCATTCATTTTAGGGGATTAAAGCAAGGCCCGCTACAAGTACTGCTCCGTCTTACAAGCAGAAAGTGGATCTTGTTCATATATAAAAAGTGCTTCTCCTGTGAAAAATCATATTTTGCGGTTTGATAGCTTATTCCCAGGGGAATAAAAAGTATAAAGACGGAGGAAAACCTTTTGGACATTGTATGTATTTCTTCGGTAGACTGGGAACCGCTGTGGACCAGGAAACAGCAGATTATGTCCCGCCTACCCAAAAGTCATCGAATACTATATGTGGAACCCCCCATTTCTTTTCTATCCCCCTTCAAAGATCCTGGGGTTGCTTTTAAGAAGGAAATGGCCCGGACCGGACTCAGGACCTTAAACGATAATATCTGCTTGCTCTCCCCGCCGGTAGTCTTGCCCTTTGGCAGCCGTTTTCCTGGTATTAATCAGCTTAACCAGCGCAAAATAGCTCGAATGATCAGGGAGGCTATGCAGGAGCTGGGGTTTAAAAACAGTGTCTTATGGACCTACCTGCATACCAGCTGTCATTTGTTAGGACAATTAAATGAAGTTATGCGGGTCTATGACTGTGTTGATGAGCATTCGGCTTATGACGGCTTTAATCCGGAGCTGGTTAAGGCCATGGAACGTCAACTGCTACTGGGCTGTGATCTGGTCTTTTGCACCGCCCGGGGCCTGTATGAGGATAAAAAACCTTATTGCCCCAGAATCTTTCTTTCCCCTAATGCCGCTGATATTAAGCATTTCCGCTCAGCTGATGAAGCCCACACTCCGGTGGCCGATGAATTGAAAAATCTTCCCCATCCCATTTTGGGATTTGTGGGAGCTATCAAGGAATGGATTGACCTGGACTTGATTCATCACGTGGCAAGCCAAATGAAACATGGATCAGTAGTTATGGTGGGTCCGGTGGGGGCCAATATTGATATCTCTCCTTTACAGGAACAAAATAATATTCACTTTTTAGGACATCGGGACCGCCAGTTACTGCCCCGTTATCTTAAGGGCTTCGATGTTTGCTTGAATCCCTTTCGAGACAACGAACTGACCGCAACTGTAAGCCCCTTAAAATTTTATGAATACCTGGCTTCTGGACGTCCTATTGCATCGGTTCCCATGCCTGAGATTATGGAGTTTGAGGATCTGGTAGAATTCGGATCAGGCCCGGAAGGTTTTACTCTGGCCATAAACCGGGCCCTAATGGATAGCCCAGAAAAGAAAGCCCTTCGCCTGCAGAAGGCTCGGGAAAATTCCTGGGAGAGCCGGGCCCAATTCATGATCGAAACCATAGAAGGGTATTATAAGCAAAAAACCGCTAGTTTATAATAATGGAGGAAGATTAGCTATGAAAAAGATAGGTATGTTTGGTTTGGGTTTCGTGGGTTTGCCTCTGGCTCTCAGTTTTGCGATGCGGGGCTGTCAGGTGACCGGGGTGGATATTGATGAAGAACTGGTAAAGAACCTGAACCAGGGTATAAGCCATCACCTGGAGTTTTATGAAGGAAAAGGCATTCAGGAAATACTGCAGAGCCAGCTTAATCAGGGCCGTTTTCGGGCGGTAAGTGATGGCCCGGCAGTTATGGGGGAATGTGACCATATAATAGTTACTATTGGCATTCCGGTGGAAGGACACCAACATGATATCAGGCCTCTGATAGAGGTTTGCCGTACTATAGGGGCTGGCTTGAAAAAAGGTGACCTGATATTAATAAGAAGTACCGTTATACCAGGCACAACCCGGGAGCTTATTCTTCCCTTACTGGAAAAGGAAAGTGGCCTGAAGGCTGGCCATGATTTTTACCTGGCTTACTCTTCGGAAAGAATTGCCGAGGGTCGAGCCTTTCATGAGTTCGAGCACATGCCGGCAGCCCTGGCCGGAATAGATGCCAGAAGCACCGAGAAAGCCTTTGAATTAATGTCCATTGTTACCAAAGCACCTATCCTCCAGGCCAGCTCTATGGAAGTGGTGGAAGCTGCCAAGGTAATGGAAAACATCTCCCGAGATGTGAATATTGCCATGGTCAATGAGTTTGCCCGCTTCTGTAAAGCTATGCAGATAGATATCTTTGAGCTGGTGGCGGTAGCCAACACTCACCAGCGGGTTCACTTACTTAATCCCGGACCAGGGGTAGGGGGTTATTGTCTGCCTAATGCCCTTTTTTACTTGTTGCCCAAGGCGGAAGAACTGGGAGTTGAGCTTAATTTGCTCACAACCGCCCGCCAGGTTAATGAGTCCATGCCCCGCTATGTAGCGGACCTGGTTTTGCGCAACTTGCCGGTATCTCCCAGCCAGGCCCGGATAGCAGTCTTAGGTATCGCCATGAAGGATTACTCCAATGATGATCGCCTGAGTCCAGCTCTGGCGGTGATAGAATGCCTGCAAAATTCGGGCTGTACGGTAAGGGCTTTTGACCCGGCAGTACCAGGTACTTATGATTTTAAGGTAGGAAGCCTGATTCAGGCTATCAGCGGTGCCCATGGCATAGTATTGTTATCCCTGCAGAATGGAATTGATCTAATGGACCTGGATCTGTTCCGGGAGCTTATGGCTTCAGATGGACAGCCCTTTATTGTGGATACTAAGAACTTTTATGAGCCTGCCTTGTTAGGGGCCAAGGGATTTCGGCTGGAGCGGCTTTAAGTATTATCCTCACCCCGGGAATAACCGGGGTTAATTAATGGGCTGCTCCTTAATGGGCAGCAGTCTGGTTAGGGTGAGAAGAATTTCCAATCAAACTATAGCCCGAGCGGCAGGAGTGATTTTGACTATCAGCATCATTGGACGCTTGCTGGGTTTTGTGCGCGAGCAGGTAATAGCGGCTCGATTTGGAACCAGCATGTTTACTGATGCTTATATTATGGCCTTTACCCTGCCCAATCTTATATATGTGATAATCGGGGGAGCCCTGGCCACCGCCTTAATTCCGATTTTTACTGAAATAATGGCCAAATCAGGCCAAGGGACAGCTTCCCGCATGTCCAGTACCATAATTAATTCCAGCCTCCTGGGCCTTTTATTGCTCTGTGGGCTGGGCATCTGGGTGTCCCCCTCCTTGGTGGCCCTAATTGCCCCAGGATTCTCCGGGGAAATCAGCCTGTTAACTATTAAGCTCAGCCGCATTATGTTCCCTTGCGTACTTTTTATGGCCCTATCCTTGCTGCTGGGGGGAATCCTTAATGCCTTGAAAAACTTCAGCATACCCGCCTTTACTTCGGTGGCTTTTTCGGCAGTGGTTATTGCCGCAGTATATTTGCTGGTTCCCGCCTGGGGTGTTTATGGATTGGCGGTGGGAACAGTGGCGGCTACTGTGGCCCAAGTTCTAATCCAGCTTCCCGCCCTTAAAAAGATGGGAGTCAAGTATTACCCAGAAATTAATTTTTCCCATCCCGGAGTCTTGCGGGTTTGGGAGTTGATGGCCCCGGCCATGGTCGGCATATCCATTAATCAGCTATACATAACCATAGACCGTATTCTGGCCTCCGGCTTAGTTACCGGAAGTATCTCGGCTTTAAACTTTGCCAGCCGTTTGATGTACCTGCCCTATAATCTCTTTGTAGCAGCTATTAATACTGCGGTCTTTCCTACCCTATCGGAACAAGCAGCCCAGCAGGATCTTTCCGCTATGGGAAAAACCACCGTCTTTGGCTTGAATCTTATTGCCTTTTTTACTATTCCGGCTGCGGTTGGCCTTTTGGTCTTGGGAGAACCCCTGGTGAGACTGTTGTTTGAGCATGGCCTCTTCGACTCCCGTTCGACTCAAATGACGGTTTTCGCCCTTAATTTTTATGTGATTGGGCTTTATTGCCAGGGGGCTTATAATATAATGAACCGGACCTTTTTTGCCCTGCAGGATACCAAAACTCCGGTTAAAATAGGTCTGTTGACAGTAGTTATCAATCTGGTCTGCTCCCTGCTGTTGATTGGGCCTTTGGCTCATGGGGGTCTGGCTCTGGGAACTTCTATAGCCGCTACCTGCAATATGGTGGTAGTCTATTACCTTTTACGCCGCCGCCTCACCACCCTGCCGGAAAAAAAGCTCTTTTCCACTCTGGGTAAGATAATACTGGCTTCATTACTGATGGGAGTGGTAGTTTATCTGGCTGATGGGTATTTGCTTGGGATCTGGGGTAGTGGCCATATTAAGCATCAAATATTACAGGTAGGCCTTAGTGTGGGAATAGGTGTTTTGACTTATCTGCTCATTGTTATAAATATGGGTATTGAAGAAGTCGATTATTTGAAAAATAAGCTTTTACAGCGCTGGCAATCTAAACGGGCTGGTTAGGGGCCAATCACTAGAAAGGAAGCGGTGTTTATGAAAATCGCGCTTTCGGGCTATTATGGATTCGATAATGCTGGAGATGAAGCATTGTTGTCCGCCATATGCCGCAGCATAAAAGAGCTTGAACCTCAGGCTGAATTTGTGGTTTTCTCCGGCTCTCCCGGGAAAACCATGCAAAGCCATGGTTTGCGGGCAGTAAACCGGATGAATCCTTTTCAAGTGATCCGAGAATTATTGAGCTCCGACCTGTTGATCAGCGGTGGGGGCAGTTTATTGCAAGATGTGACCGGACCCCGTTCCCTGCCCTATTATATCAGTATTGTAGCCCTGGCCAAGACCCTGGGTAGGCCGGTGATTTTCTATGCTCAAGGTATAGGCCCAATCAACCGTGATTTTAGTAAATGGCTGATGGGTAAGATAGCCAATAAGGTGGATCTCATTACCCTGCGGGATGAAGACTCTTTCTTCTTGCTGCAGGACTTGGGAATAAATCGCCCTCCGATAAAGGTTACCGCTGACCCGGTTTTTGCCCTAGCCCCGTCTGACTCTGATTTTTATAAAGCTAACAATATAATAGAGGAACTAGGAATAAAAGCGAAAAGACTGGTAGGGGTTTCCGTGCGGCCCTGGCCGGCCTTGGAGGGATATCAGGCCAATCTGGCTCAGGTATTGGATAAGCTGGTGCAAAGGGGATACCAAGTAGTGTTTATTCCCATGGATTATGGTCGGGATTGGCCGGAATCCCAGCGGGTGCTGGCCCTAATGGAAGAAGAGGGGCATATTGTTCATCATAAGCTGAGCAGTATGGAACATCTGGCTTTGTTATCCAGTTTTGATTTGGTAGTGGGTATGAGGCTGCATTCCTTAATCTTTGCGGCCAACCGGGGGGTTCCTTTTGCCGGCATAGCTTACGATCCCAAGATTGAAGCCTTCCTCAAGTCTTTTGGTTTAAAGCCCTTGCCCCAAAGCAGTTTAGCTATCTTAGAGGAGTTGGAAAGGCTGTTGGGCCAGCCAGAACTGAGTAAACAGATATCTTTACGGGTAGAGGATCTGCGCCTTAAAGCTGAAGAAAATGCGGCCTTAGCTTTGTCCTTGATCCGCTAGCCTCAGTGGAGGTTTATCTGACCCTCACCTGTTGTCTT
>CAZPSR010000127.1:0-6421 GCA_964589135.1 uncultured Syntrophomonas sp. | reverse complement strand
GTAGGATTATTGGGATTACACAGGTAAATGATTTTGGTTTTTTCCCCTACCCCATCAATCATGGCGGACAAATCATGTTTGAAATTTAGCAAAGGTACTGCAATACATTTAGCCCCCATAATGGTAGCGGTAAACTCATATTCAGAAAAGGTGGGGGAAGCAAAAATCACCTCATCCTGAGGATCTACAAAAGTCTCTACCAAGAGCTTCAGCAGTTCATCAGAGCCATTTCCCAATAAAAGCTGATTAGTCTGAATACCCAAAAAACCAGCCAATCTCTGTTTGAGATAAAAGCAATTGCCGTCTGGATAAACATGAATCCTATCTAAAGAATCTTTCACAGCTTGCACTGCCAGAGGAGAAGGTCCCAGGGGATTTTCATTGGAAGCCATTTTAATAATATCTTCTATTCCCAACTCCCGCTTAACTTCCTCCACTGGTTTACCTGGAGTATAAGGTTTTAAGTCAAAAATCTGAGGTCTGGCCTGTTTTTTTATAAATTCCTGCAAAACTTGCCCTCCTGAAGTTCATCTACTATTAGCTTTGACTATTTTGGTAATTCTTGCTGTAATGATCCCCTGCTTTATTACTACTCTTGGCAGCAAATCATCATTATATTCTAAACCGTGCTGAAGACAGCAGATGGCTTTATTATGCTATGGCTGATTCTTCCTGTTCATATACCCGTGCGATATGTTCCGCTGGATAGGCTCTGCTGACCAAACTTACCAAAGGCACTACTCCCAGAGGAATTATCATAGCCAGAGAGCCAAAGAAGGGGGTGCCCCAACTTTGCAGCAAGTCCATGACCTGGCTGTTGATAAAAGATGGACTGCTACCAATAATCCAATATCCTCCCACCGCTATCAACAAACCACTAAACATGCCAGCCCAGGCTCCAGCCCTGGTAGTATCTGTCCAGAACAGGCCATAGATATAGGGAGCTAAAAATGAGCCGGCTACTGCTCCCCAAGAGAGAGCCATAAGGGTCAGGATAATTCCGGGAGGATTTAAAGCCACATACAGACAAAAGCCAATAAAAACTATACACAAAATACGCATCAGGCTCATGGTAGCCTTATCACTAATATCCTGTACCACCCCTCCCTTAACTAAGTCAATACTCACTGATGAACTGGCAGTTAAGACCAGGGAAGACAGAGTTGACATGGAGGCCGACAGAACCAGGATTAGTATCAAAACCCCCACCAAGGGAGGCAGGGTCTGGCCTATAATGGTAGGCATAATCAAATCCGGGGTGGCAACTCCATTAAATTCCGGTAATTGGGTAAAAAACAGATGCCCGGTAGACCCAACATAATAGGCACCCAGGGTTATAATCAAAGAAAATATGGTTGATACCCAGGTAGCCACCGGTATAGACTGTTCATCCTTAATACCGTAGAACTTGCCTACCATCTGAGGAAGCCCCCAGGTACCCAGGCTGGTTAAGATAATCAAAGACAACAAACCGACCCAGGTAACTGCAGAGGTAGGTATTATCAGACCTGGATCCTGAGCCTGTAAGGAAATAAAGCCATTAACGAAACCATTGACCATTTCATGTCCTGCGACAAAGTAAACCATCAATACTATTCCGGCTAGCATTACCAAACCTTGTACGAAATCAACCAGGGCTACTGCCATATAACCTCCCAAGACCAAATACAGGCCGGTCAGAACCGCCATGGTGGACAAAGCCACTACGTAGGGAATGCCAAATATCTGTTCAAAAAGATAGCTTAAACCCATAAAAACCGAAGCAGCATAGGGTATAAAGAATATGAATATGATTAGGCTCGAAAATATTTTCATCTTGGGGGAATCATACCTTTTTTCCAGAAAGGAAGGCATTGTAAGCACATTAAGCCGACTGGTCATTTCCCTGGTCTTGCGCCCCAGAATGCGCCAAGCCAGATAAGTCCCAATAATACCATTGCCCAAAGCAATAAGCAGGGCGGACATTCCAAAGCCCCATCCCACCTTGCCGGCAAAACCAATCAACAAAACAGCGGAAAAATAGGCGGTACCATAAGAGAAAGCTGACATCCAGGGGCCAATCGACCGGTTTCCCACCACAAAATCATTAACAGTATTGGTTTTTTTGCGACTATAGAGGCTTAAACCAATAATCAAGGCAAAAAAACCCAACAACATAGTAATCTTGGCAAACAACATGGCTACCATCCTCCCGTACAACTTAAAATTTTAGTTTTTCCATTACTTCAATACTACCGTACTACCTCAACATATCCTTTATGAACTGAGGTAAGATGAATGCAGCCTTATGCAAATCATCATTATAATATTGTAAACCATCTATACTCCTTTTGTCACCAGCAATAATTTCCGGATCCCATTTTTTACTGCCCAGGGTGAAGGACCAGGGGCCAGCAGTATAAGTCATAATGGGAGCCAAACAGACTTTAACCAGGGGGAAAACCGAACTCAGGTTTTTAAACACCTTGACAAAGATATCCTGATAGAAAACCGGGGATTCAGACTGAACCGCAATCATGCCATCCTGCTCCAGACACTGGGCTACATCCAGATAGAACTCGGTACTGTATAACTGCACCGCTGGCCCAATCGGATCGGATGAATCAATAATTACCAGATCATAAAGCTGGGGTGTATCCTGAACATATTTTATACCATCTTCAATATAGAGATTAAGGCGGGAATCATCAAAAGCGCAGGCCATGCTAGGCAGGTAAGTCTTACTGTTTTCCACTACTCTATCGTCAATCTCCACCAGATCCACTTGCTGCACACTGTGGTGTTTCAACACCTCCCGAGCAGTTCCCCCGTCTCCTCCGCCAATAATTAGTATTTTGTGGGGATGGGGATGAGAATTCAGGGCAGTATGAGTTATCATTTCATGGTATATGAATTCATCTGATTCGGTCACCTGTACATTACCATCTAAAACCAGAGTCTTGCCCCATTCCACCGTATCTATAATAGCCAGTTCCTGGTACCTGGTTTTTTCTGTATGCAATACCTCTTTAACCTTCCAATGCACTCCATAACCCCGGGTGTGCTTCTCATAAAACCATAATTGATCCATAAGTATTGGCCTCCTTTGCCGGGTGCTAGTTACCCATCTTTATATTTTTCCCTAATCAAGTCCCGAATCATTTCCTGATTCTCGGATAAGGAAAGAAAGTCCTTAAGCTTATTATTCAATAGAGTCGCTTTAATTATCTGATCAATCTCGTCTTCAATGCTGCCCAGGTTCCACTGTTTCAAGTCCTGGATGAAATGCCCTTGATTTTTATCGATCAAAACCAGTTCCAGCAAATCCAAGAGAAAATTCATTTCCTCTATGGAAATTCGGCCTCTTATGCCCAGATCGGCAATAAGGCTGGCGGTTTCATCATATAGTCTTTTTAGCTCACCTTGCTTGGACGGCATCAATTCGCCACCCTTTCTGCATCTTTCATAGTCTGTTTCTGCAGATCAAATATTATAGGAATTCTGACTCCACTGCGTCCATCCCGATTTTTTTCGATATCCAGGTAGTAGTTGGGTTTACGGGCATATTTATTTAAAAGCTCATTTTCCTCCAGTTCTTCCCGGGGAATCGGACCCAGTTTCAACATCAGGTCACACTCGTTCTTCATTCGTTTAGCACCCTGCAAGCTTCCATCCGGGTTCAACTGTACCAATACCATCACTGCTATTTTAAGATTCTGAGCCAGGAGCTTCTGGGTCTTGATAATTTGCTCTAATATTTGCCATTCCTGTAATTTGGGATCATGTTTTTCCATGCGTCCTACATAATCTATAATCATCATGTCAATGCTTTTCTGGGCTCTGAACTTACGAGCAATGGAAACGGTTTTTTCCGGAGTCAGATTGGGACAAGGATAGGAATAGAATCCACTCCCCCTCAATTTGGAGTATCCATTTAAAACCATGGATAATTCACTCTGGCTTATATCCCCCATACGGATCCGATCATGTTCAATCTCGCTCAGAATCGAAGCCCAGCGCAGAGCAATCTGTTCCTGGCTCATTTCCGTGTTTAAATAGAGTATGTTTTTTCCGTAATTCACTGCAATGGATTTAGCCGTATGCAGGGCAAAGGCGGTTTTACCATGTCCGGTTTGGGCCCCTAAAATGATTAAATCCCCTGCCTTATAGCCTAAAGTAATGTGATCTAAATTATCAAAACCAGTAGTCAAACCATCCAGGGGTATTATCCCTTTATGCTCTTTTTGTATTTCCTGGTATCTTAGAAAACGCCTTTCCACTTCATCATAACCCAGCTTGGCCAAATCTTCCGGAGTATCTATTCTGTCATCTATTTCCAAGGCAGTCAGGTTAGTCAGATGATCCTCGGCTTTCATCAGTAGCTGCTCTACATCCTGCTCGGGCTGCTCTTTAAGTATTTGATAATTAATCCTCAAAAAATCTACAAAGCGGCGGATTTTTGATTTATCCTTAACTCTTTTAACCCAGTACTTTATATTTTCATCGTCTATGTAATGTTCTGCAATATACTTTATCTCTTCAACATCCCGAGGACTGTTCAGCATACCCAGACTATGAGCTTCTTTTAGCAATTCCACATAAGTTGGCCTTATATCCCGTTCAAACAGGGAACAGAGCAAATCAAATATCGTGGCATGTTTAGGAGAGTAAAAGTCAGAATTGAGCAGGTCATGATAGGCTTCAACACAAGCATCTTCCGAGTGCATCATAGAGGATAACACTCGCCTTTCGCTCTCGCTATCCATCAATAAATTTTCTGGCAAGGCCGATTGCAGACTAATATTCATGCTTTATCTTCCACCTTTAATCAAGGCCAATATACAGCCTGGTTTCTTATCTGGGTTTACCCTCCAACACAATTAGATAGCGGAGAACAAAATCCTCCGCTATTCATTGACCTACTAGACCTTCTTTTTTATTGTACTTTATTATGCCCTAAGATTGGATTATTTTTTTTAATGGAGGTACAAATATCTCATACTCCTCCTTACGGCTGGCGGATTTCCTATTCTGGCTATTAGCAGCCGTTTTTTGGTGGGCCCGCTTGTTTTCCTTAAATTCCTTGACCTCTTTATCTGCTTCATGTACCTGACGTATCTCTTTGCTCATCCAGTTGTTTAGTACACTGTCTATGTATTCTAGTCCGCCATTCTTGGTGCGCTGACACATGATTTCCCCGGCCTTCATAATCATGGCATGGGAGAAACTCCAATCATATCTCCATTTATAATATATACGACGCCGGGCTTCAGCACTCATATCAAT
Organism: uncultured Syntrophomonas sp.; assembly: GCA_964589135.1. Lineage (GTDB taxonomy): Bacteria > Bacillota > Syntrophomonadia > Syntrophomonadales > Syntrophomonadaceae > JAAYJK01. The sequence continues at coordinate 1,156 of CAZPSR010000127.1, read as the reverse complement.
GCCGGTAAAATGACCAAACTCCATTATATCTGGATCAAATCTTCTGGCGTTGAGGGATATATTACGGCCGGTATCAACATAATTTTTAAAATACATTTCCAGTCCGTCTAGGCTGTTTATCGAGTATTCTTTTAAATCCCGGGCTATTTTACTGATATTATTGGGATTCATAATCTGCCGTTCAAAGCATAATTCAAGTAAAACCAATAAAAATTCGGGTGAAAAAGCCATTTCATCCAACAACTTTCTCAGTTCATTACTCATTTTAACACTCAATAGGTTGCCGGTTTTGCGGGCCACAAAATCAGCCACCTTCCGGTAATTTTCATCATTTTTGCTTGTGATCGGAAGTGCTGCTGCTACGGTGTTACGTTCTTCCAGTTTCTGTTCCAGTTGCTCTATTTTATAACGGTATTCTGCCAAAACACCTTCCAGAGTTTCTATTTGTTGGTTTTTGGTCTGCTCCCTGTCCTCTCTAGAGCTTAGACCCGGATGATCTCTGACGATAAGGGCTTCCAATTTGATTAACAAAGGCTGCAATGATACCACCTTGTCGGTAAAGCTCTTCTTATTATGCTCCTCCAGGTGAATTATCCCCAGGCGATGCAAATGACTAAGTTTCCTCGATAGCTTTTGCCTGCTTAAAGAACTGCAGGCAGCCAGGACTTGCCCCACTTCCACCCCTTTTACCATCAGAGGTTTGCTACATTGATAAGCGTACATTATCGTTGTTAAGACCCCGATATCTTCTATTTCCAGATCCAGTTCTTTGGCATAAGCGAATAAAACGCCGGGTATATTAACATATCCCCAGCGAAAAACCTCTTCAATGGCTGAGCTTTGAATCATTTATTCTCCTCCTGTAATTACGTATGGAAATTATAGCATTAGCCAGATAATATTAACAAGAATCACTGCATGTAGCTATTGCCTAAAATATCAATCTACAGGAATAAAATTGCCTCTTACTCATCTTCCAACCTGCTCCTTACTTTTCCTAGAACTTGACGACTCTATTTCCCATCTTACCAAAGAAAGGTTTAAATATATTCAACTGTGAATAAATATACTATTTCCCATAATTAACCCAAGGCTTTTTCTATCTTTTCCACTGTCCTTAATACCTGCTCATAATTAGAATCTTTTACATTATCCC
>CAZPSR010000126.1:0-6517 GCA_964589135.1 uncultured Syntrophomonas sp. | reverse complement strand
GTAATAGGGAGAATCGCTTTGAACCACCAGCATTCCGTCATCTTTTAGCAGTTTAAAAACATTGGCATAAAATGATTTAGAAAACAATTCAATAGCCGGTCCAACTGGGTCAGTGGAATCGACAATCACAATATCATAAGAGTTTTCATTATCTTGGACATATTTTATCCCGTCTTCTATCAAAACCTTACTTTTTGGATCTTCCAAAGCACAGGATATGGAAGGAAAGAAGTCCCGGGATGCCTGTACCACCCTCTCATCTATCTCGACTAAAGTACCTTGCTTCACGGCTGGGTGACCTACTACTTCTCTAAGGGTACCACCATCCCCTCCACCAATAATCAAAACATTCTCTGGATGAGGATGAGCATTGCATGCTACCAGGCTTATCATTTCATGGTAAATGAACTCATCTTTTTCAGTAGTCATTACCATTCCATCCAGCAACAACATCCGACCAAATTGCTCGGTTTCTATAACTGCCAGATCCTGAAAGGCTGTCTTCTCTGTTCTTAGGGTATGGGTACTTTTACAGCTAAATCCTATGGCTGGAGTCTGATATTCGGTAAACCACAATTCCAAACCGGCTTCCTCCCTTTGCTGAATAAATATTGAGCTTCATTTAGTATTAATACCATAGAGGTACTGCGGCAAAGGCACATCCGATTTTCTCGACTACATGCTCCGCAGATGCCAACTTAATCTCCTCAAGTTCCAGACCTCTTACTCTAAAGGCTTCCTTGACCATATCACTAACCTTTTGCTCTGCTTCTTCCTTGCTGCACTTGCCTGAAAACTCCATAATGACTCCAAAACTGTCTTTTTTAATGCCTACGGATACAGCGGCAGCTATTCTGGTCCCAGGTTCTTCGCAAATAATGGATCCATAGGCAATAGGTAAGAGAGAACCTTCGGGAATAAGCAGCTGGGGATCATATACACAACCCGGCGGCAAAATGCTGCTGACCCTTAAAAGATTAGTATTTCCTACCCGGGCTTTTAATAATGCTCTATCAAAAGCAGTTAACTCACTTTCACCTTCTGAAGCTGCAGCAGTGACAAAGTACTTTTTAGGTAACGGTAACATCGGCAATCCTCCCTGATTAATTATCCAAACAGATATATTATATACAAACCATAGGTAATTTAAAATAAAAATATTAAGTTGGATAAAGCTATCCAACTCCTAGAAAATCCACCTTGGCTTATTACTAATTTCCTTTTATATTCTGCAAAAATTCCATAAACTGTAGAACCGATTTGCGCCTTTTCTTCTGATGAGGATAGATAATGTAAAAATAACGCCTGGCACCTTCATCAGCTATAGTAAGGCTTACTATTTTGCGGTGGGGATCCAGGCGCCGAATGGCCCATTCCGATACGATGGAAATTCCCATTCCAGCTTCCACTGTAGCCAGTACCGCTTCGGTACTGCCCACCTCCATACATATGTTAATATCCTCCATTTTTAAGCCACTGGCGGTAATCAGGTCTTCGGCTACCTTTCGGGTACCAGAGCCTTTTTGTCTAAATACCCATTTTTCAGAAGCCAGCTCGGATAGGTGCAGTTTCTCCCTCATGGCCAAGGTATGATGGTCTGGCACTGCAATGACCAATTCATCCTCAACCCACTGAAATCCGTCCACCTTGCGGTTATTATACCAGGCCCCTACTACTCCCAGGTCCAATTCTCGTTCTGCCACTTTATTGAATATTCTGTCTGTATCACCAATATCCATGCTGATTCTGATACTGGGATTATCGTCTTTGAAATTCTTGACCAAGACCGGTAATATATATTCTCCAGGTATAGTGCTGGCTCCCAGGGAAATATACCCCCTACGGCTTTCCACTACATCTTCCATGATATGATCAGTTTTTTCGATCGCCTTGATGATTTCCCGGGCACAGTTGTATAAGGCTTCTCCAGCTTCAGTGGTCTTTAGCCTCCGACCAGATCGTTCCAACAGCAAGACCCCATAGATGTCTTCCAAGGCCTGAATCTGCTTGGTTATGGCCGGTTGAGACAAACCGAACTCATTGGCAGTACGTGACAAATTCTGGGTCTCAACTACCCTAACATATGTTTTAAATAGATTAATATTCACTTCATACACCCACCTGTCCCATTATACTTAAAATGGCACCTGTTAACGCAGAAAACCATCAATAATTATGTCAACGGCTTCCTGCTCCATTAACCCCAAAGACATCAGTTTGATCAATTGCTCACCAGCAATCTTGCCTATGGCCGCCTCATGGGTTAATACGGCCTCAGAGTCCTCGGCTACTAACTCAGGAATAGAGCTGATGCGGGCTTTATCCATGATGATGGAATCACATTCTACATGGCCGTTGCATTCTACCCGGCCTAATAGAGAGGCCCTAAACACTTGAACTGAATTGTCCCGGGCTACTGAGCGGGATATAATTTGTCCGCTTCCGCCCTTCCCTATAATGCTTAACTGAACATCTGATTCTGCCACCTGAGCTCCCTCGGTCATAAGCCTTTCCACGATTTTTAGACTAGCCCGCTCCTCAATATAAGCCACAGTTGACCGGTAGGTGTCGTCTACCCCTTTAATCTGGGTCATCTCCAATTCAGCTGAGGCTCCACTGTGCAAGGTTATCTTAGTAGTGGGGTTCATTATGCGTTTGCCCTGCCCCGGGCCCTGACCCAAATGCTTCTCCACATATCGTAAACGAGCACCTGCTCCAACTACGAACTCATGAACCCCATCGTGTCTGGAATCACTATGACTGGGATTATGAATACCGCAACCAGCAATGATTGTAACATCCGAATTCTCTCCAATATTAAAAGTGTTGTAGACCGTTTCTTCGATACCCGCCTGAGTTATCAGTACCGGAACATGAATAGTCTCCTGGGTTCCCGGTTTTACCTCCAGCAAAAATCCTCTTCCATCATCCCGGGGATTTATAGTAACCCGAGCCGAGGAATTTCTAACCAACGCTTCCCCATCTACCCGGATATTAACTGCCCCATCCGGTATCTCAGTCAAATCAGTAATAGTATTTAACAGATCCAAGCTCAAATTATCAAATTTCATAAGTCAGCAACTCTCCACACTTCTCTTTCATCTTGCACTCAACGTCATCTTTGATTAAAGGCCATACCTCTTCCCGAGTACCCCTGGCCTGTACCATGCCATTAGCTATTACAATTATTTCATCACATATACGCAAAATGTTTTCATTATGAGTAATGGTAATAGTTATGGATTCCGGGTTGTCTTTAAACTTGCTGTAGAGAATCCCAATCAACTTCTGTATAGTCCATAAATCAACCCCGGCTTCGGGCTCATCAAAAATGGAGACTTTTGCATTGCGGGCTAAGACCTGGGCTATTTCTACTCTTTTAACTTCCCCTCCACTCAATCCCGGACCCACATCCCGGAAAAGGTAGTCTTCCGGGCAGAGGCCCACATCGCGTATGGTACCTCTTAAGGCTAGCTGGTCAATTCCGGGCCTAGCAATTTTGATCAAATCTTCGACAGTAAGTCCTTTAAATCGAGGCGGCTGCTGAAAGGCATAGCTTATGCCCCGATGGGCTCGTTCACTAATACTGAGCTGGGTTATTTCCTCCCCGTTCAGGTATATCTCTCCACTTGTGGGATAAAATATACCCATTACCAATTTGGCAATAGATGTTTTGCCTCCTCCATTAGGACCGGTTATGGCATAAACCTTTCCCTTTTCAAATAAAAGATTAATACCGCGAATTATTTCTTTAGCCAGTCCATTTTCTTCATTTACCGTCATATACAGATTTTTGAGTTCTAACATGATTGAGCCCTCCACGCAAACAGATTGTCGCATCTATTTTATCATAACTATAGATTATACGTCTAATAATTCGGTTACCCAGCCCTTCCCTTGATTTATACCTGCAAAACCCTGATCAATTATCATGCCATATCCTAAGAAATTTAAGCCCCATCTGGAATCAACTCTACCTCTACTATTTTAGCAATGCCCTGTCCTAATGCTAAGCGACTATGGCCTACCTGCAACAACAGGGGGCCTTTAAAGGGGTGGCGAGAAAGGACTTGCACCTTGGTTCCGGGTACCAAACCCATTTCAAATAAACGCCTTTCAGCTGCATGGCCTTTATTAATTTTTATTACTATGCCACTTTGTCCAGTTTTCATATCCTGTAAATACATAATAATCCTCCTACCCAGGTAAGATCAAATTCAAGGCGGCACCAACAACAAAGGAAGTAATGAATCCCATTGCCAGTATTTTGGCTAAGCCCTGGGCTCCTATCTCCCTGACCGTCATTACCATAACTGGCAAACAGGGTAAGGATAGGGATATCATGGCAATAGCAATGGTAGCTTCTCTGGGAGTTAAACTAACATTTAAGAGAACCAGGGGAGCCAGATAGCGTTGAAACATAGTCACCAATACCGCTACAAAAGCATCAGCAGGTATGCCAAAAAGGGATCGGGTAAATGCTTCCATAGCATAAAAAAGCTGGAAAAATCCTGATTCTATCAAGCCTCGGATAATAATATTCATTACCAGCAATAAGGGCAATACTTCGCTGAAGAAACCAGAAAAGCGCATCCGCACTTTCTTGAATACATTGCTCCAATCGGGAACCCGCAAAGGGGGAAGCTCATATACAAATACCTGTTCTCGGGGTATAGACCTACTGAGCATGAAACCCAGAATAGCAAGTACAGCCAGCATAGTAATGAGCAAGATCAGCAAAGAAGCATCAAAGGAAGCTATAACCGCTGCCATAACCCCTATGGTAGCAGCACAAGGAATAACAATACTTAGAATGCTAATCACTATGAAGCGCTCAGCCATAGTAGGCATTAGACGGGTAGCCAAGACAGCTGGAGTACGGCACCCGAAACCTAAAGATATGGGTATCACCGCCTGTCCCGAAACACCAAATAGTCCGCCAACTCTTTCCAAGGCTACTGAATAGCGGGGCAAAATGCCAGTGTCCTCCAATACCGACATTAAAAAACTAACCATCAACATAGCCGGCATAATAATAGTAAAAGGTATAATAAGTCCTTCGGGAATTGCCTTGGATAAAATAGTATTGATTATACCCGGGGGCAATAAGCTGGCTAAGAAGTTTTCTATAATAATGTTTACGGGGTCCAAGAAGACACTTATGGGACCTTCACTCAATTCAATAAATTTCAATAAAGCATAAAAGCCCAGGAATACCAAAAGCAACAATATAGTGGTACCCCATAAGGGTTGATCCAAGACCTTTTCAGCTTTATCGATCCAATAGCGGTGGACTTTACTCTGCTGGTGAACTACCAGTTGAGCAGTATAGCGGGCCATTTCCGCTCTTTGTAAATCATCCGAGCCCAGGCAACTTTCGGCCCCAATGGAGCAGCCCGCACATTGAGCACACCCTGGCCCTTCCTCCCAGGTCAAATGGGGTTTTGTCTTGCTGGAACGATTTAATTGAAGGCTATCCAGCTCCAGCATCTGCATTAATTCCATTAATCCTTCTCCAGTCACCGCAGAAAAGAATAATACCGGGACCCCCATAATATTCTCCAAGCGCTCGCGCTGTATCTGTACTCCGACTCTTCGCCCTCGATCGATTTGGTTTAGCAGCATAATCATGGGTATACCCAGCTGTTTGAGCTCAAAACTTAAAAGCAGGTTACGCTCCAGACTGGTAGTGTCTAACACATTTAGAATCAGTTCGGGTTTTTCCTTTTCCAGTATATCCTTGATTATTTGCTGATCCTGGCCCTTAGAAACTATAGAGTATACGCCTGGGGTATCAATAATTTTTAATTTGCGGTTGGATAGATTGAGCATGGCTTCACTGACTTCCAGAGAAGTGCCAGGATAATTGGAAACAATATAATTACTGCCGGTAAGGCGGTTCAAAATCAAGCTCTTGCCTACATTGGGATTACCTATCATTAATACTGTCATATCTTGCCTCCTGCCTAGTTATGTAAATATATGTTAAATTATTAGCCGTCTTTTTTACAAGCAGGACAATAGCCGTAGAATTTCAACTCATGATCAATTATTATATATCCCTGTTGCTCTAATTTGCTCTCCAATTCATAGAGCAAATCACCTGAGACTTCGGATATCTGCCCGCAACTTAAACAAACCACATGATGATGGTGATGTTTATCATCTTCCGCCAATTCATAGCGATACTTATTACCTTCGAACATGGACTTATGCAGAATATCCAAGCCAGCCAATTTCTCCAGGGTCCGGTAAACTGTAGCAATGCCAATATTGGGAAAGGTTTTTCTGGCTTCCCACCACACTTCCTCCGCCGACAAGTGCCTTCCCTGGTTATGGATCATTACATTCAAAACCGCTTTTCTTTGTCCGGTAAGACGGTAGTTGTTCTGGTATAACTTGGTGTTAATAGCATCCATGAATATACTACCTTTCTGTATATGATAATAATTATCATTATTGTATATGATGTTTTTATTCTTTACAACTATTAATTACTACCATGGAATTTGGCTTG
>CAZPSR010000125.1:0-6521 GCA_964589135.1 uncultured Syntrophomonas sp. | reverse complement strand
GGATTCATTCTTAGTTCACTGGCTGGAGATTACTGGATTGTTATCCAGCAGTATCTGAACCGAGTACCGGTAGGAACCGTTGATCCAATCTTTGCCAAGGATCTGGGCTTTTATTTCTTTAATTTGAATTTTTATCAGTTTATATACTCCATCCTTATGACCGGTTTAATCCTGGTTACCATAATGGTTGGGGTAGTATATGCTTTAAATGCCTCTTCTGATTTGATTTTTGGCAATTGGAGTCAGTTTAACGTGGCCAAAAGCCATATAGCCCTACTAGTAGCTATGATATTTGCTTTGAAAGCCTGGGGCTATGTACTGGATTCCTACGGACTTTTATTTTCACCGGAGGGAATTGTGTTTGGGGCTACCTATACTGATATGTATGCCCGCTTGATAGCCTATAAAGTATTGATGGTAATTTCCATTATTATCACTTTGGTTATACTCATAAATATATTTGTCAAAAAGTTTAATCTAGTATTAATTAGCATTGGGGTTTGGTTACTGGTAGCTATTGTTTTAGGAGGCGTTTACCCCACTATCATACAGAACTTTGTAGTTCAGCCCAATGAATTCAACAAGGAAAGGCCCTATATTGAAACTGCTATAGAATATACCCGGGCCGCCTACGGCTTGGATAATGCAGTAAACCAACAATTTGATGTAAACAATCAATTGAACATCTATGACCCCGATCATAGAATAACTATTGATAATATCAGGTTGTGGGACTGGCAGCCATTAATGACCACTTACAAGAATCTCCAGCAGCTCAGGCCCTATTACGTCTTTGATGATGTGGACGTGGACCGCTACATCATTGATGGCAAATATCGGCAGGTAATGCTAGCCGCCCGGGAGATCGATCAGGCAGAACTGCCAGATCAGGCCAAGACCTGGATTAACGAGAAGTTAATGTATACTCATGGTTACGGCTTGGTAGTCAGTCCGGTCACCGAAGTGGCTGAGGAAGGTTTTCCTGAGTTTTTCGTTAAGGATATTCCCCCCCGCTTAAGTACTGATTTAAATGTAGAACGCCCGGAGATTTATTTTGGAGAAGTAACCAACAACTATGTTATTGTCAACACCCTGCAGGAAGAATTTGACTATCCTATGGGAGAACAGAATGTGTTTACTACCTATGAAGGAGATAATGGAATAAAAGTAAATTCTGTTTTCCGCAAACTAATCCTCTCCTGGGTATTAAAGGATTATAAGATGATGCTTTCTTCTCAGGTTACCAATGATAGTCAGGTATTAATGAATCGCAACATCGTTCAGCGGGTTAAGATGGTAGCCCCTTATTTGATCTATGATTCCGATCCATATATTGTTGTTAACGAAGATGGTAAACTTTATTGGATTATGGATGCTTATACCGTTACCAATAAATACCCTTATTCAGAGCCTTTTGATGCCAGCCGCAACAATTATTTGCGCAATTCAGTTAAAGTGACTATAGATGCCTATACCGGAGATATGGTTTTCTATATTGCTGATGCCGGGGATCCGATAATAAAAACTTATGCCGCTATTTTCCCGGATATTTTCCAACCCATTAATCAGATGCCTGAAGGCTTAAAGGCTCATATCAGATACCCCGCAGATATGTTTACAATTCAGGCTAATACTTATCGGACTTTCCATATGACTGATCCCTATGTCTTTTATAATAAAGAGGACCCCTGGCTGATTCCCACCGAAGTAGTAGGCGATAAATCTCAAACCATGGAACCTTATTATATTATTATGAAGCTACCGGGAGAAGAAGAAGCTGAGTATATTCTGATGCAGCCCTTTACCCCCAAGAGCAGACCTAATATGGTAGGGTGGATGTGCGCCCGTATGGATGGGGACCAATACGGAAAGCTACTGGTGTATCATTTCCCCAAACAGGAGACTATCTATGGTCCGGAACAGATAGAATCCAGGATTAACCAGAATACGGTTATAGCTCAGCAGCTCAGCCTGTGGGACCAAAGAGGATCCAGGGTTTGGCGCGGCAATCTATTGGTTATTCCCATGGGCAATTCCATACTTTATGTAGAACCATTATATTTGCAGGCGGATAGCAGTAAGTTGCCTGAATTAAAGCGGGTTATTGCCGCATTTGGCAACAAGACGGTAATGGAACCAACCCTGGAACAAGCCCTTATTTCCTTATTTGGCAGATCCGGTGACGAGCCAGCCGATGGCGAACCGACCCCACCGGACGATTCGGAAGTAATTAGCCCAGGTAGTGAGACCGTAGCTGAACTAGCCCAACAGGCCAAGTTGTATTATGATCAGGCCCAAGAGAGTCTCAGCTCAGGTGACTGGACTGGCTATGGCAATTATTTAAATAGGCTTAAAGATGTACTTGATGAATTGCAAAATATTGCCATTGAAGAAGATTAATTATTGGACATCAGAAATTTACCCTGGTCTTCCTAAAGACCAGGGTAAATGCTTAACAGGAGGATCACTTAAGTGTCAGAATCAATGAAAATTGTTTGCCTGGGCGACAGTATAACCTGGGGATTCCCCTTTGGTCCTTCGGTATCCTGGGTTAGTCGTTTGCAGGAAAGCCTGGGAGTGGAAGTAATCAATAAAGGGATTAATGGCAACACCACCAGCGATATGTTGCGCCGCTTTGACCGGGCGGTATTAAGCTATAAACCCAGCCATGTAATAATAATGGGTGGGGCGAATGATATACTGATGGCAGAATCCTTTGATCGAATTGTAAACAATATTCGTTTGATGGCCGAAAAGGCAGAGGCAAGCGGTATTAAGCCAGTATTCGGACTGCCCACCGCTATTGATGACAGATACCTGGAAGATTTATTAGCTCGAATAAGGGATTGGATGAAAAAATATGCAGAATTGCATAATATACCGATAATTCCCTTCAATCGAGGATTTTATGATGATAAGGGCCGCCTGAGAACCGAGCTGCTCCTTTTAGACGGAGCTCACCCAGCGGTGGAAGGTTACCAGGAAATGTTTAAACAAATCGACTTAAATATCTTCAAGTGACCTGGTCTTTTTTAAACACTTGCTGGTACTTCCTCGGCAGCAAGAGGTTTAATGTTAATAATTTCCATATTATCATTCTTGCTGCTAAAGATCTTGATCCGAGCCTGTTGTTCATTCTTGGCATCACTGTATCTGGCAACAATTGCAGCTGCTAGTTCCAAGTCCCCAGGCTCTAAGTCCCTTTCCATAGCCCTGATTAAGGCTAAAGGTCCGGGCCGGTCAATTACCTTGAGCAGTAAATCATCAGCAATATTTAGGAGAGCCAAGCGCTCATTCTCAGATTTATTACGACCCACCACCAGCAATACCCCGTCCCTAAGGTAAAAATGTCGGCCTAAGCGCAGCACTTGCAGTTGCTCTGAGGAGGGTTCCTTTATATATTGCAGCAAATGACGCAAACGACGAGCAAAATTAGATTCGGTCAGCAAACAACCTCCACCTGGAGAAGGGTAATCCTTCAGTTGGAATCTTTCGGCCAATTCCATTTGCCGACTTCTTCCCCGACCATTGATATCCAGCAGCTGCTCACGATCAATCCAGCCTTCTTGTTCGGGAACAGTTTTTTCCAGTAACTTTCCTGAAAGAGGGCGCACCACATAACCTTTAAATCCCGATAGTTTGTCAACTGCATTTAGGGCGGAACGGTTTTGGCTCATAGGCCTTTGACCTACTACTTCGCCGGTAATAATAAAAGAAGCTGCCAATTCTTTCATCAAGTTCCCGGCCTGGTTTAGCATATACCCATGACAGTCGATGCAAGGATTGAAATTTTTCCCATAACCATAAACCGGATTCAATAAGACTCGGGGGATATAATCTTCGCTGATATCAATTTCCTTAAATTCAATACCCAAATCCCTGGCAGCTTTACTGATTTCCTGGCTGCCGCCAAAAAAGGGAGTAGTAAAGTGTAATCCTAATACCTCTATACCCTGTTCTTGTATTAACTTCACGGCCAATTGGGAATCCAAACCACCGGAAAATAAACTCAATACTCTCAAAACCCAAACTCCTTTAATTGTTTATCAGTCCATACTGCGGTTCCCAGCTGTTTTAAAAAGTCAGCTGCATCTATTACTTTAATGCCCTGGCTGCGAAGAAAAGCTGCGGTAACCCCATCCCCCTCCAAGAGCTGGGATGAAAAGGTTCCATCATAAATACACCCACAACCACAGGAAGGACTTCGGCTTTGCAATATGGCCTCTGGTATACCATGATCAATGGCCACCTTTAAAGTTTCTTCTGCTCCTTTTAAAAAGGCAGCGGTAAAATCATGGCCTTCCTTGCTTATTACCCGTGCTTTTCCGGCTAAAACCTGTTCACCGGTTCCGCCCCTTATCTCACAGGGAGGGCGGGGCGTAGGCAATCCGCCCATTTCCTCAGGACAGATAGGAATAAGCTGCTGATCTTTCAGCATGGCAGCAAATAATGGATGGTAGTTATTTTTGCCATTATATTTACAGTTAATCCCACACAAACAGGCGCTTATTATCTTCATTGGATTCATCTCCATAATGGAAATATGTTCATCACCTTAATAATATTATCAAATATGAAGCCTATTTCATATTATAAGTTACAAAACTATAAAAATGGCTAATAAACACTGCTCCAAGACCATTCTTTGGAGCCGCTAAATAGATTTGGGGTCCCAGATAATCTTAGCTGCCTACTGCAGCTAGAACTAAACTTATTATTATTAATGTAGCCCCTCCAGAGCATCCCTATTCGCTGTTAATTGATTCGCGAATCACTTTTAGCATAATATCGGCTAGCCCATCTTATCGGCATAAACAACTTGAAGTGGGACCGGCCAAATTTAGAAAAGTGAGGTATAGCCATATGAAAGAAATCTATATTGCCAAAAAAATTAAGGAGCAAAAAAACATACCCCATTTGGATACGGTAGAAGTCAGGGTAGGCAGTACAGTGGTAAAAAGCCGAGTAAAAATAAAAGATAATAACGAAGACTTTTCAATATCTCCAGACCTGGCCCGGGCTCTGCACCTAAAAAGCAGCCGCAAACTGAGGATTAGGTATGATCAGGAAGAGCAGATGCTCCATTTGGGACCGGTAATCGGGATTTTGGCTGCTTCCTTGCCTAATCGGGCCAACCTGGATGAAATAGAGCCAACTAGTTTGCAGGCTGAATTAAGTTATCTCAGTCTGATAGGAAAGGGTATGAGAGGCCTGGTTTATATATTTCTGCCCTCAGGTATAAACTGGAACAGCGGAACCGTGAAAGGTTATAGTTATCGCTCTTTAAGTAGAGATAGAGGGATATGGGAATCATCCCTGTATCCTTTGCCTGATGTAGTATACAATCGTATAGCCAGCCGCAAAAGTGAGATTAAAGAGAGTGTCCAATCAACCCTGCAAAGACTGAAGGAATTAAAGTATTGCCAGGTGTTTAATCCATCATATCTTAATAAGTGGCAGGTTTATCAAACCCTATGTCAAAACAGCGGGCTAATACCTCACTTACCGGAAACCCGAAGATTAACTGCAGAAAACCTGGCTGAAATGGCCGAGCGCTACCCGGTATTATTTTTAAAGCCCAGTAATGGCAGTCTTGGTATAGGTATTATTAAAGTGAGAAAACAAGCTGACTCCAGCCTTAGGTATACTATTTATTCCCGAGGCCGAATTAACGGCCAGAGTAATACTGCCAGTCAACTACTGAAGAAGACCAGTGCATATAGAAAAGAAAAGCCTTATATTGTCCAACAGGGACTCGATTTAACTCGGTATCACGGATCAGTATTTGATTTGCGTATCATTTTTCAAAAGAATGGACAGGGTGAGTGGCAAATCGGGAAGAAGTTTGCCCGCTTGGCTCCGGGTAAAAGCAGTATATCCAATCTCAGCCGGGGGGGGCGGGTTATTACCAGCGCCAGGTTAATGAAGTCGCTTTATAAAAGGAAAGCTCTTATCGAAGAAAAAAATACCGGGATAAGAGAGCTCTGCCGAATGGTGGCTACAACCATGGATAGAGCCAGCAATGGCAGCTTTGGAGAACTAGGCCTGGATATCGGCATAGATAAAAAGGGCTGGCCCTGGGTAATCGAGGTCAATTCAAAACCAAGAAAAACCACCAGCACAGTTGCTTCCCAGATTGTAATGCGCAATTCTTTTAAAAGGCCTTTGGAATATGGATCCTATTTAGCTGGTTTTCCTGTTAGCCAAAGGAAAAGAATTAAAAAAAGCAGGACAACCGGCCTGGATCCAGCTGGCCTTTAGGGGTATAAGAGGAATTAAGGGTCTGGTTTTTGCCGTACATTTATGCAGGACAAGTGTATTTCTGTTATTATATAATAAATTTAAAGATTCCTTTCGGTAAATTTTATTCCCCTGTTAAAAGGATTGACGAGAGATTACTTATTTAAGGTTTAAGCTGGATAAGGGTCATGTATTAGCTGAAGTTAGCCTAGCTTAGCTAAGCTGGATTGATTAGCCTTTTTTACCTAGGGCAGATTGGCTTCAATGATGAAGGGTGAAAG
>CAZPSR010000124.1:0-6559 GCA_964589135.1 uncultured Syntrophomonas sp. | reverse complement strand
TTATGCCTCTCGTTGCATAGAAAATGAAATATTGATGTACCTGCGCCGCAACCTGAAGAACCGGGGGGACATTTCCCTTGACGAACCCTTAAACGTGGATTGGGATGGAAACGAACTTTTGCTTTCCGATGTATTAGGTACTGAAAGCGATATGATATATAAGAAAATTGAAGGAGAAGTAGAAAAAAATCTTTTGTGGCAAGCTATGCATAAACTGAATAATAGGGAGAAAACCATAATTCAACTGCGATTTGGCTTAATGGGTGGGGGAGAGAAAACTCAAAAAGAAGTAGCGGATATTTTAGGTATTTCCCAATCTTATATATCCCGGCTGGAAAAGCGCATTTTGAAACGATTGCAGCGGGAGATTAAAAAAATAGAATAGTTATCATTTAAACCCTTGAAAAGGGTTCAATAAGACCCCAAGCCGGGCTTTAGACCCAGAGTCCGGCTTCCACTTACCCACGGTATTATCAGGTTAATACCCTTTGGTCCAGTAAGCAACTTTTCCTGCTGAAAGGCCCAGCTCCTGAAATCAGCAGAGAGATAAATAACTTAGATATTCTGCTTTCGAATAATTTCTGGTATAAGCGTAAATAATTAAGAAAAACCTTTTTGTTAATCCACAAGCCATTTCAAATAAGTAGCTAGAAGTAGTATTACCCTTGAAAATTAAACTTGACAGGGGATGAGTAAGGTGTTGACAAACAAGGTCGAGATTTGTGGAGTTAATACTTCCAAGCTTCCGGTACTGAAAAATGAAAGAATGAGAATACTATTTGCACAGATGCAGGAGGGTGATAATGGAGCCAGGGAGACCTTGATCCAGGGCAATTTAAGATTAGTATTAAGTGTGATCCAACGATTTAGCAATAGAGGCGAATATGTGGATGATCTGTTTCAGGTGGGATGTATTGGTTTGATAAAAGCCATAGACAATTTTGACCTGAGTCAGAATGTAAGATTCTCCACTTATGCAGTGCCTATGGTTATTGGAGAAATCAGAAGATATTTACGGGACAATAATGCAGTTCGGGTCTCTCGTTCCTTGCGGGATATAGCTTATAAAGCCTTGCAAGCTCGGGAAAGACTGGTTAATGCCAATGAATCTGAACCTTCCCTAAACCAGATCGCTCAGGAGTTGGGCCTACCCCGGGAGGAAGTGGTATTTGCCCTGGATGCGATACAAGAACCAGTATCCCTATTTGAGCCTATATACAACGATGGGGGAGACCCTATCCTGGTTATGGACCAGATAAGCGATGACAAAAATACCGACGAGCAGTGGCTGGAAGAAATATCTATTAAGGAAGCCATGAAGAAACTAAATGAACGAGAGAAACACATTGTCAACTTACGCTTTTTCTCGGGCAAAACCCAGATGGAGGTAGCGGAGGAAATAGGTATATCTCAAGCCCAGGTTTCCAGATTGGAAAAAGCGGCTTTAAAGCAGTTGAAAAAACATATCTAGAAAAGGAGGAACCGGAATGGGAAGGAATCTGCTGCTGGTAGTGCTGGCAGCTGTAATATTCACACTGCTAATTCCTATTACCAATCATTATTACGCTTCAGAACGGGCTTTTACCCCTGATAACCTGGTAAAAATAGAATTGGAATATAAATAAGATTACCTGGCCTAAGATAACTTTCCCCAGGTGAATCTCATAAAGAGATTAAAATTTTAGAGCCATAATGGGTTGGACTGCTTCCAGCCCATTTTTACTTTTATCGGCAAAACATGGGCTATGCCTATAAGACAATGAAGAGCTTTAATGATGTTCTAGAATTCTAATTAGCGGATGCCTGTTATACTTTCTTATGCTAAATTTATTCGCCTTTTATGGTAAACTTCTCTTAGACTGAGTTTTGACTTAGAAAAACGATAAGGGGAGCTACTCTTGAGTGATTATAGTATTAAATTGAGCTGGGATGGCAAAACTGGCTACATCCCAGCTAAAGAGGAAGGGCCTGAACATAATATTATAGAAATGGTTCAACCCGGGGTTGCCTTAGACAATGATTCCATATTCGATTTACTGCTCCCGAAAGGACTTTCCCCGCAAGATGAAAATTCTTCTGGTCGAGTTTTTCTCGGGGATAACTTGTTAGTGATGCAGTTCTTGCTCCATAATGGTTATCGGGAGGCTATTGATCTTATATATATAGATCCCCCCTATCTTAGCTCCCAAGCCTATAATTCCCGGGTAAAAATAAAACCCGCTGAGGATAAGCCATGGGAATCCATAAGTCGACCGGTTTTCGTTGACCCGGGATTTGAGGACCTAGAGCAATACCTGAATAATCTTTATCCTCGCTTATGCCTGATGAAAGAGCTGTTGTCAGTCCAGGGCAGTTTGCTGGTCCATCTGGACTGGCATGTCAGTCACTACGTTAAAGTCCTGTTAGATGAAATATTTTCACCGCAAAGCTTTATTAATGAAATCGTCTGGTGTTATGGCGGGGGTAGTGGGACCAAAAATCATTTTCATCGTAAACATGACCTGATTTTATGGTATGCCAGGAGTGATGAATACATATTTAATCCCCAGTATCGTCCTTATACCCCGGGTACCCTTAAAAGAGGATTAACCAAGGTCAAAGGCGACAAATACCAGTTAAGCTCCCAAGGGGCTTTAATGCAGGATTGGTGGACAGATATAAATAAAATACTTAGTCCCACGGCAATGGAAAATCTCAAATTCCCCACGCAAAAGCCCGAAGCTCTTCTAAATAGGCTTATATCGTCAGCATCTAATCCAGGATCCTTGGTAGCTGACTTTTATGCTGGCTCAGGCACTACCGCAGCGGTTTGTCAGCAATTGGGACGCCGTTGGCTAAGCAGCGACAATAGTCTCATAGCTATTCAAACCACGGTGAACCGCTTAATTAAGCAAGGAAAGGCCTCTTTTGCCGTGGAACAGGTGGGTTCACTTCCTGCCAAGGCCTCTACTAAAGGGTTTTTAGGCCTAAGAAATCCTCTTCTTCAGCCTTATAACCAGGATTATGCCCTGGTATCAATCGGGATTGAAGACTATAAACCGGATGCCAGACATCTCCCGGCTTTAGGAAAGGACTGGGAATTTAGCAGTCTTATTGACTTTTGGGCAGTGGATTTAAATTATGATGGAAAAACCTTTCATTCCCAGGTCCAGATTGTACGGGACAAAAAACAATATGACCCTAAGCTGCGTAATATGATTACCTTAAAGCTTCCCTTACAAGATACCTACCGGATAGCCGTAAAAGTCTACGATATTTTTGGGGACAGCCAGACCCAAAGTCTAGTCATCGGTGCCGGGAGTTGTTAAGTATCGCCTAGGGTTATTTCCCTTATCTTAGGTAGATCAGCCGGATCTTTTTGGTATAAGTTATGGGCCGAGTTGTCGGCCCATAACTTAAAGTCTATTCTGTTCCAGCAGCCGGTAGACATCCTTTTCTGGATTATCTCCCCAGGGAAGCCATACTTCCTCATATACATTTTCGTCCAAAAGGTCTTCTTCCCGCAAAGGGATCTGTACCCGATTTTGCTTATAAGAAATGGGCTTTATACTGTGAATAAGCATAATGTCCTCCATTAGATATCTCGATGGGATGAACTGCGAGCAATTCTATCAGCTATTACCCAAATAGCAGTTATAGCTGTGGCATGAAGAGCCCACCAGCCAGGTTCCATAAAACTGAAGCCACCTGGATCTGCCTTGTCCTGATTTATCATCTTTTTTAGGGCCGAGTTCTTATAATCAATTAATCCTGCTATCAATAAATACACCCCTTTCATATATGATTGATTTTATTTTGCCCGCTAAAGACCTGGCTTATGTAATGGTGCCAGGATGCCAAAGTTGAAAGGATTTTTTGGATTTCTGCTGCACCATAATATATAGTTGTGTTATGAGATAATTTCACATATCATCAAAAAAAAGTAAAACTGAGGTGAATTATGCAAAGGAAGGAAAAGGCTAGCATATGCATGCTTCATTCCGTTAAAGGAGTAGGGCATCGCAGTTTAATCAAGATTCAAGAGAAATTTGGCAGTTGGCATCGATTTCTCCATTTGAATGGGGCCCAGCTACGCCAGTCCTCATTGCCAACTGAAGTCTTGGATGAAATAATAGCTTTAAGACAGCGCTTTGACTCAGAGTCTTTTTTGGCCCAGCTGGAAAGCAGGGATATTGGGGTTACCGTTATTGCAGACCATTACTATCCCCAGGCTTTGAGATATATCGCCAACCCGCCGGTAATCCTGTATTATCGAGGCCATATAAAGGAGGTCGATAGCTTTTCCCTGGCCGTGGTAGGTTGTCGGGCTGCCACCCCTTATGGCAAACATACCGCTAGGAACCTGGGCCAGGCTTTAGCCCAGTATCAAATTACTGTGGTAAGCGGTATGGCCCGGGGAATAGATCGGGAAGCTCATCTGGGAGCACTGGAAGGGCAGGGTTTAACCATCGCCGTACTTGGTAGTGGAATTGATGTGGTCTATCCTAGGGAAAATAAGGCTTTATATGATCAGATAAAGAGGGAAGGTTTGATTATCAGTGAGTTTGCTCCCGGCACTCATCCCGAACCGCGGAATTTCCCTATAAGAAATCGTTTAATATCTGGATTGGCTCAGGGAGTGGTGGTGGTAGAGGCCAGGATAAAAAGCGGGGCCCTGATAACGGCGGATTTTGCCCTGGAGCAGGGTAAGGATGTATTTGCAGTTCCAGGTCCCATTAATAGTCCACCAAGTCTTGGCCCCAATAGATTGCTGCAACAGGGGGCTATTATGTATACTGACATTTCAGATATCATACAAGAATATCCCCATCTGGCCAAGGATTTGGGCGGTAAAAAATTTAAACAGGAAGAATTATTCTTGCCCGATAAAGAAGAATCAGTGATAATGGATAATATGAGTTGGGAACCATGCCATTTTGATACATTGTTAGCGATAAGCGGCTTTGAATTCGGTCAGCTGAGTATGTTGCTGCTTAATCTTGAAATGAGAGGTATAGTACAATCATTACCGGGTAATTACTATGTCAAGCTTTAATTAGAAGGTTGTGACACGGAGAGGTGAAAATATTGGCGGGTAATACTTTAATAATTGTTGAATCTGCGGCCAAGGCCAAAACCATTGGTAAATTCCTGGGCAAGAATTACCGGATAAAAGCTTCTGTAGGACATGTCAAGGATTTGCCCAAGAGTAAGCTGGGCATAGACGTGGAAAAGGATTTTGAACCCCAGTATATAACCATACGTGGCAAAGGTGACATTTTAAAGGAGATTAAGGACGAATCCGGTAAAGCCGATCGAGTCTTACTGGCTACTGACCCGGACCGGGAAGGTGAGGCAATTGCTTGGCACCTGCAGAAAGCCATTAAAATTCCAGACGGCACCAAATGCCGGATAGAATTTAATGAAATAACCAAAGATGCAGTAAAAAATGCTATAAAGAAGGCCCGGCCTATTGATATGAATCGGGTTAATGCTCAGCAGGCCAGAAGGATATTGGATCGGCTCCTGGGCTACAACTTAAGTCCCTTACTCTGGAGTAAAGTCCGTAAGGGGTTGAGCGCTGGGCGGGTACAATCGGTGGCCTTAAGACTTATTTGTGAACGGGAAGAAGAAATCAATAAATTTCAGCCGGTAGAATATTGGACTATGGAAGCATTAGTCGCAGCGGGTACCAAGAATCCATTTACCGCCCGGGTGGCCATGCATAAGAATGAAAAGCTGGAAATCAAATCAGAAGCCCAAAAGGATAAAATAGAAAAAGATCTAAAAAAGGCCCGGCTGAAAGTTAGCAAAGTGGAACCAAAAGAAAAGCGTAAGCGGGCTAATCCGCCTTTTATTACCAGCACCTTGCAGCAGGAGGCCTCTAAAAGGCTTAATTTCTATGCTAAACGCACTATGCGGGTGGCTCAAGAATTGTACGAAGGGTTATCTCTGGGTAAAGAGGGGACAGTGGGTTTGATTACCTACTTGAGGACTGACTCTACCCGGATATCCAGCGTAGCTCAGGCTGAGACCCTGGAATTCATCAGTTCTTTTTATGGTCCGGAATATGTCCCAGGACATCCCAATGAATATAAAAGCAGGAAAGGGGCCCAGGACGCTCATGAAGCCATACGGCCAACTTCAGTAAACCGCACCCCTCAAGTGGTGAAAGATTATCTGTCCCGGGATCAATACCGACTCTATAAACTGATTTGGGATCGCTATGTAGCCAGTCAAATGACTCCAGCGGTATTTGACACCCTGGCCGTAGATATAACTGCCGGTGAATACCTACTCAAGGCTAGTTCATCTCGTTTGCAATTTCCCGGCTATAAAAAGGTCTACAATGACAGTGAAGAAGAGGAAACTAAAAACCCCATACCGGTTTTAAAGGAAGGGCAAAGCCTGAAACTGCAGGATATCAAATCAGAACAACATTTTACCCAACCGCCTCCCCGCTTTACTGAAGCCAGCTTGGTCAAGCTTTTAGAGGAGAAAAGCATTGGTCGCCCCAGTACTTATGCTCCTATTGTTGACACTATTTTGCGTCGAAATTATGTAGAGCGGCAGAACAAAA
>CAZPSR010000123.1:3955-6566 GCA_964589135.1 uncultured Syntrophomonas sp. | reverse complement strand
AGGGTTTTGTTTTCACTCATTATATTTTCCTCCTTTTTTGTTTTCTTCTATATTTGCAAGGCATCTCTTACAAATACCTTTAAAATAAACGTTTTTATCATTGATTTGGAAATCGTTCAAACCTTTGCAGGCCAAAGAATCGATATCGATACTAAAGTCATATATAGTTCCGCAGGACTCACATTTAAAATGCCCATGGTTTTTCGTTACAACATCGTACCTGGTTTCATTATCATCGATTGTAATTACCCTAACTAAACCACTTTCTGCTAACACTCTCATAGTGTTATAGACTGTTGTTTTTGATAGTGTTGATATATCCTTTTGAAGATCGGTAAAGATCTGATCTACAGTTGGATGGATTCGATTCTCGCTAAGGTATTCTAAAACCTTCAACCTTTGATGTGAGAGATGTATATTTTTTACCTTTAATTCTTCCTTTAAATCTTTAAATGAAGGTTTCATGAACTCACCACCTATGCTGTAAAATACTGTAACCGTTACAAAGTTGGAGTTATTACATTTTAATTATACCCAACTAAATTCAGAAATGCAAATGCTGAAGGGGATCGCAATCGGCTATTGCAGAGGTTTGCACTGGGCCTTGAGCTGTTTCCCTGCTATACCTCTTTCTAAAAGCTCAACTAGTCCATCGCCGTCCACATCCCCAAATAGTATTCTTTAAAAATTATATTCATACGGTAAACGGGGATATGGAACAAGGTATTGGTAAGCAAATAACTGGGGGTCTGACCCCCAGTTATTTAAAAGCAGCTAGATTGAGATTAGTCCAGTTTTCCCTAACATCCTTTTGATAATGACTGCAGCCTCGGCTCTGCTTATGTCACGGTTTGGTTCAACCATGCCCTGGTTGCCCACCACCAGCTGATTTTCAATGCAGTAGGCTGCCGCCTGGCGCGACCAGTCCCCAAAGTTCCCCCCGTCTATGAATTGCGCAATTACTTTTTCTATATCAGCTTCGGCCATAGTGGTATCTACTCCCGTTAAGTTAATCGCCCGGGTGATTATGACCAGAGCTTCCTCCCTGCTTATGGTCTTGCCGGGTTGGAAGGTTCCATCCATATACCCGGTTGTTAGACCATGCTCAACGGCTGCGGTCACTGTCCCATAGAACCAATCGTTTTTATTGATGTCATAAAAACTGCTGGGTTGGTCAGATTCTCTAAGCCCCAGGGCTTTGATAACTATGGTTGCAAACTCGGCCCGGGTAATGGCAGCATTAGGTGTGAATAAGCCCTCACCAGTACCTTTGATGATTAACCTGGAGGCCATTTCATTGACAACTGGTTGTGCCCAGTGGTTTTCTGCATCCACAAATTCCCGGGAGTGGTTAACCAGCACATAAACACTATTGGTAAAGCCGGTAATCTGGGCAAAGTACCGGTTGCCAATCATTACCACCTCGGTCGGAACATGTCTTGCTGTACCATCTGCTTCAATTACTAATGCGGTACTTATATTGTTTTTTTCAATATTCTCCGGAATTAAAATGTATCTTTTTACCGGAGCGCTAAAGGAATTTACCTCCACGGTCTGATTGCCATATGAAACTGTTATTTTAAATTCCAGGGGAGGGAGCAGTACTGTGAATTGACCGTTCCCAGCCGCATCCTCTACCACTTTTAGCATGGCTTCAGCAGGCCTGGAAATCTCAATTTGTACCCTTATATCCTGCAGAGGCGGGTTCCCAAGCTGTTTGGCGATTTCCTCGATCTTGATTTCTGCCGCTGGCACAGTATAGATGGCCTGGCCTTGCTGAAACTCTATGGTAGCAGCTTTATTAGCCAGGTTCTTGATTACCTCGCCATCAAATTGGGCCAACACCTGTTCTGAGTCACTTTCCAAGAACAAAGTTAAAACCAGATCGTTATCTGCATCTTCTAAAAACTGCAATAGTGGGGAGGATAATAATGCTGCAATTGTGACCTTCCGACCGTCGCTGGTGGTAGTCTTGAGTTCTGCCATGCCGGCAAAAGGCAGACCGTTAATGTGAATATCGATCCTTTCAGCACTATCTTTTAGTTGGCTGCTTTTACCGGTGCGGCTTCCTTGGGTTCCAGCTCTGGCAATATTAAATGTATAGGTTCTGGTAGCAATACCGTCTTGAGCGGTCACCTGAATTTCCACCACATTGGCACCTACGTTGAGATCTATGACTTGGCTTCCATCAATAAGACTTTGGCCGTTAACAGTAATAACGGCATTTTCGCTGACGGCTGCAGGGGTTACGGTTACCTGACTGGTTTCATAACCAACGCTAGCGGTGTAAAGCAGTGCATTAACATCGAAGACTGGGGTGTACTGGATGTCTCCCAGGCTGACTGCTGCCAGGTCAGCATTGGAAGCAGGAGGTGCCGTTATCTCAGTCCCGGTTTTGAAGGTCTGACTTTGCATATTCTCCACGTTTCCGGCGTTATCAACGGAAAAGTAGTATAAAGTGTGAGTTCCCTGGGGTGGTGCGAATTCTCCCAGGTAAACCCTCCAGCCCGGCGTAATCTGACTGCTGGCATTTCCCCGGCCCAACAAATACTCGGGAAGCATGGGAACATTAAAATCTGCATTATCGGCCGAATCCCACTGGTAGTAAATA
>CAZPSR010000123.1:0-3855 GCA_964589135.1 uncultured Syntrophomonas sp. | reverse complement strand
GTCCTGGGAGAAGAAGTAAAGGGTATGGGTACCCTCCAGGGCATTTACAGGCCCAGTATACTGGGACCAGCCCCCTATAGAATCAGCATCCCATTGGTAGTAGGTAAAGGTATTGGGCACATCAGGGGTGAGGGTTATTTTGATATTCTTGCCGTCTTCCGCCGGGGCAGAGCTTAAGCTAGTTACCGGTGCTGTCGCAGGTGGCAGCAAGGTAAAAATATAGATCTCGCCATTTTTACTGAAAACAATTTGGTTTTTATGGATTTTAGGGAAATAATATTGGTTTTCATATCCGTAGGCACCGTCAGTGGTCACCTGGGCGAATACTTCTGCTTCCAGGTCGCAAAGCCAGACATTATTATCGTAGACAAATGTGGCTAGTTTATTGTCAAGCATTACCGGGCCCGATAAATAATCAATCCGTATATTGTCAACGGTATAGTCTTTAAAAAAGATATCTCTTTTACTTTTGCTGGCCACATCCAATACTCGCAACCCATAATCATCCAGAGTTGGCCCGTAAAGTGGATCATAGACCAGTTGGTTGCCGCTGACATCAAAGCGCGGCAAGGTTCCGGCCGAACTGAGCAGTTCGCTTTGAATTCCGCTGGCCAAATCATACATATAATATTTTTTATTACCTGAAGTAGGCAAGTACCGCCAGAAGAGCTGTCCTCCATCGATGACAAATTCCGTGCCGGAGTAATTTGTAGCCGGAATCACGGTTAAGGTTCTGGTATCGAGATCATAGGTTTTAACCCCGTCAATATCCCTAAAAACCAATTTGTTTCCGTATAGATCGGCTTTATCTCCGAGCACGATTGGGATAACCTCGACAACATCCTTGGTCAAATCCGCAAAATACAGGTGATCGTTACCGCCCAAGCCGGAGCTATAGGTTACATGCCAGACCACATAATCACCGTTAAAATCAATGTCATTCACGTAGGGGCCGTTTTTCCGGTATAATGGATCGATATAATCGATGTAATCGATCATTTCTACCATAGTTTTATTCGTCAGGCTGTAGATGCCGATGTAGGGGTCGCCCTTGGTAGGATTGACATTACAGGCCATTTGGTCCCCATAAATAACTGGATAGGAAACACGAGCATTCAGGGCGGATAGATCGAGCTTTTCCAGGATTCCCTCCGTGTTGGCAGTGGCCGTCTTTTTCACTACCAGGGTGGCGGTTTGACGATTCAGCATTAACGGGTTGTGGGTACTGGTAACAGTCAGGGTAATTGATTCCTCCTGTCCGGTACCGGCTGCGGCAGGAATTGCAACCTGGATCTTAATCTGGCTGCTCTCCCCGGGCGCAAGGTCTAATGACGCCGGCACACCGCTAAGATCTGCCCAGCCCTGGCGGTCGTTGGCTATTACGGTATAAGAGTCAGCCTCACTGCCGAGATTGACTACGGTGAAATCACAGGTGACGGCTTGCTCACGGTCTACCGCTGCAATGCCCGGGCCTAGCAGGCCTACCCGGTAAGGACGCACTATCTCGGCGTCTTCGCCTGAGGTTAGTTCCGGAGCGGCGGCCCTAGTAACCGTTGGCAGCAGCGCATTGGTTACTCCCAGTCCTACGTTTCCGCCTTTGTAAGACAGGTTCTCCCAGTCATTGAAGTTTCCGGTCAATACCTCCAATTTTTCATCCTGATTAATATCAATAGCCACATCTGTTTTCATTCCGAACTGCCAGTCCCAGTTAATCGTTTTTACGTTGTTTTGGTATGGATATACATATTTATCGTCTAAGGCTTTAACCGTCCATCTGAGACCGTACTTGTCCAAATTCTCCCCGGCTGATGAAGTAATCCCTTTAGTTTCGTCCAAATGGTTTTCGTCCAGATCATTTATATGCCCAAGCCTGGAGTAATCTAAGAATCCGTCGGCACCATTATAAATAAGGCCGGTAGTCTGATATAGATAATTCATAATACTGAAATAGTTGGGTTTGTAACCAACATCATCTGCGCCGCCGTGCCTTAAGCCCAGGGTATGCCCCAGTTCATGCATAAATGTCCCGGCTTGTTCAAGCGGACCGTTATTTGCTCCCCAAAATCCCAAAGATACAAAAAAATCACTGGAAGGTATACCTCTTGACATACCGCTGAAAGAGGATATGACATTGCCATCCTTATCAAAGGTGCAATCCGCTGAGGCCGGGCCTTTGGCAAAGATACAATAACGGAAAATGGGACTGCGTTCCCGGCCAAAATGAGCTTTTTTCAGGGTATCGAATTCGTACCAGTCATATTCTCCAGCATCATTGACACTGCCCATAAAATCCAGAAGATCACCGGGGCGGTGAGGAATTTGACTGGCCCGGGAATAATCCCCCCAGGTGGTATCTTTAAGCGGATCCATGGTAGAGTCACGGCCCGAATCCACATGCAGGCTGATTCCGGTACTGCCATCTACATTGGTAACAGGAGCCTCTTTAAATTTTCTAACTACTTCAGCTATCGCCGCCGGGTCTGGCTTTTCACCCGCCAGCCAGTCGACCTCCACAAAGACATCTTTTCGTTTCGGGTCAGCACCCATCTTGGGCAGGTCGACAAATCCATATCTGGATTGGTAACCCTCTATTTCCCACCGGTCCAGTAGTCCATCCCCATCCGTGTCAATATCACCCTCAAATTTAACCATAAAGCTATTCACTTTCCTGTCAGGGTATCCGATAAGGTCCTGCCCATTAAATGAATTATAAGTATGCCCAGTCAGGATAAGGCTGCCATCTTCTCCGATAGCCGGTGCCCAAGGCACGACATCCCTGTTTCCGGCCTCAGCCCCCAGTTCTTTAACCAGAAGTTGATTGCCGTTGCTATCAAACTTTACTAAACGGCATTGTTGTTCTTCAATGCCGGTGGTTGAATTGATAATTATATAAGTGCCTGTGGTATAGATGTTGCCCCAGTTATCAATAGCAATATCGTTTCTTTCTCGGCTGTTGGCCAGAATGCCCAGCGAAGCGCTCCAAAAGCTGTCCCCGTTACTATCAAATTTAGTTACCCCCCAGATGCCATAATCAGACGGAGCGAAAGCATCTCCCATTGTGCCGTGGGTAAAATAGACATTCCCAGCCTGGTCGCAGGCAATCCCGCCGGGAATTGCCAGCTTATGGCTGTATCGTCCATATCCAAATTGTCTGATCCATTTTTCCTGGCCATCAGCTTCAAATGCAGCGACAAACAGGTCAATCCAACCGCCGCTGGCCGTCTGAACATCCAGGACTCCGTCGGTATATCCTATTATATATACTTCGCCCCCGGGGCCAGCAGCAATATCTTGCAATCGCTCCAAGCGGCTTGAGCCAATGCAGCTTGTCCATTGTTGTACACCGGCCTCATCAAAATAGCCCAGAAAAGCATCTGCTACACCGGGCGCGGCAATAGTAAGATCGTTAGTGCCAGCAACAAAAACGCCTCCCTGGTATCCAGCTGCCACAAATACTTGACCTCTAAAATGGGCTGAGAGATTTTGGGCCCATAAAAGGGTACCTTCGGGATCGAATTTGCTCAAAACCGTATTGGGATTGTTCCAGTTTGTATAATCTGAATAAATTACGAAGACCTCACCCATATGGTTAGCACTAACCGAACCCCAGTGTATTCCATCAGTTTGGTCAAGTGTTCGTGCCCATTTTTCCACACCGTTCTGGTCATGCTTGATTAGTTTAAAAATATCGTTGACACTGTAGGTGAGCACGAATATGTTCCCTTGTGGATCGGTGGCAGCATCCCAAACTGCCTCAGGTGCAAGTTTAGTCCATAATATCCGGTTCTCTTCCCGGGGACTGTGTTACTGCTAACCCATAATGTCCAGCAAGGGGGTGCGGCCGTTTTTTTGTAC
>CAZPSR010000122.1:4952-6641 GCA_964589135.1 uncultured Syntrophomonas sp. | reverse complement strand
ATACAATGCCAAAGATTAAACTGATATTCAATAAAAAATCCAAACTCGGTTCGACCCTGATTAGACCTAGCTTTTGTCATATATCTGCTCATTATTCGCTAGGCCTAAAATCCACAAGCTTTTGTTTTGTATACCTCCTTGTTACCCGCAAGCAACAAGGATGGCACCAAAGAGGTTACATATGTGTTACCGCATGAATTGGCATGGTGTCGGAAAGCCCCACAAAAATTTATCAGTACCACTTTTGCGTAAGCAGATGAATTGAAGTCCGTCCAGTAAAGGGGATGAAGCTTAAATCTTCCCGGCTGGACAGGAAAGAAGCAAAGAACTTAAACAACGAAGTATAAAAATCAGCCCGGTTTTCTATAATGGTCTGTGAAAGGCTAATTTAAATAATCCAGATATAAAATAATCCACTTGGTTTATCAATCTGGAATGGGTGTTTTTAAATTAGGGAACAGGTTAAGGAACCTGTTCCCTTTTCAATCAATCGATTATACCCATTACTTTCTTATTTATCTGTCTTCCCATGGGGTTATGGCATATTTAATACATCCGTCCTGTTTCTTGGAGAAGATTTCATAGGCCTCTTCAATATCATTAAGGGGAGCTCTATGAGTCAGCATAAATTTGGGATCAATGATCTTGCCCAATCTGCTGTATTCAAATAAGAGATCCCTTCCGGCGCTTTCCTGTATGCCCATGAATATTTTGAGGTTTTTCACTACCGCCATGTTCATTACTGGCACGCTTATCGGCTCTGAGAACAAAGCCACTGAACAGAAGCGTCCGTGGAAACCGGCTACCTGTATGGCCTGATTAAAGGTGGCATTCAGTCCTACTGTCTCTATTACTACTGAAGCCATAGCTCCTCCGGTAATTTCTCTGACTCTTTCCACTACATTTTCTTTGGTCGAGTTAATGGTGTAGTCAGCTACTCCATGCTTAACTGCTGCTTCCAACAGATAATCTACTACATCTACTGCAATAATGGTTTTCGGGTTAAATAAACGAGCTACCAAGCAAGTGCTCATTCCCACCGGTCCACAGCCTATGACTACCAGAGTGTCGCCTAAGCCCAAGCCCACCTCGGTTACCCCGTAGTGCCCAGTACAAAGCATATCAGGAATCAATATTACGTCTTCCTCAGTCTGATCTTCGGGGATAGGATTCATATAAACCGCACCCTTGGGCAGCTTAATATATTCAGCCTGGGCTCCGTCCCGGCCGCCACCACCGAAAACACCATTACCTGGTGTCAGACAAAAACGGGCTGGTTTTCCCTTTTTACAATTAGCGCACTCACCACACTTGGAAGCTGCATTTACTACTACCCGGTCTCCTACTTTGAAACCCTTTACCGCTGGGCCTACTTCTTCTATAACTCCGCAGAATTCATGTCCCTGGATTTTAGGAGGGGTTACCGTTGTTGACATATGCCCTTGACAGATATGTACGTCACTGGTACATATCAAGTTCAGGGTGGGTTTAAGAATCACATCGTCTGGCTCAGTAATCTTGGGAAGGGGAACATCGGTTAACCCGTAGTCACCTGGTGAGCGATAAAGCATTGCCTTCATTGTGTCTTTTGCCATTAAAATATACCTCCCTCAATTCTATAACTCTTTACTGACAGGAATTCTTCTAGCTTATTTAATGCCCCCCGGACAGCAGAACATTTAAATTCCA
>CAZPSR010000122.1:0-4852 GCA_964589135.1 uncultured Syntrophomonas sp. | reverse complement strand
CCAATAAGCGCAAGACCTATTTTTATTATTTGTAACCCTCTTGTTTACATGGGCAACAACAGTGTAACTCCAAGTTACACTGTTGTTGCCCATCCCCCATTCTATTCGCCGGGTCCTCCTCCAGCTCATAAATGACCCTGCTTTAGACCGTAATCAATCCTCATTTCGCTCCCTGCCCGATATTAGCACAAATAAAGGTCCCTGTGCTTCTATAAGACCAACCAGCTTTAACCTGGCATGTTGTTTGCTAGTAAAGAAGGTGTTTTCACTGATGCTTATCAAGCCAGGCTCTCCTTTTGAAAGGGGTATTGTGATGATAAAATGCCATAGAGTGGGCCCGGTTAGGCAATTTTTAATGGGACGGGTAATTGACCGACGCTTAATCCGGGCTATGGCTTGTTATTATATTGATGGATTATTGATAGACAGCGGTACGGTACATGTTTCAGACGAGCTAACCGCTGCCTTTTCGGGTCTGCCAATTCATACCCTGGTTAACACCCACCATCATGAAGATCATATCGGCAACAATAGCTGGCTGCAAAAACATCGAAAACTGGGGCCAGCCTTGGCCCATCCTTTAGCAGTACCCATAATCGAGAAATCCTCTCCTCTTATAATGGCCTTGCCGGAATATCGCTTGATAACCTGGGGCGATCCTCCTGCTTCCCTGGCCCGTGCAATTGGCTCGGAAGTAATTACCGAGAATTACCGATTCAAAGTCTTGGAAACCCCCGGTCACAGCCCAGACCATATAAGTTTACTGGAACCCGAAAAAGGCTGGTTATTTGCCGGCGATCTTTACTTTGGCGAAAAAGTTTATGAAATACACCTGGATGAAGATCCTAATATTATGTTAGACTCTTTGAAAAAGCTCTTACAATATGAATTCGAATATCTCTTCTGTTCTTCGGGGAAAATCTTGCTGGAAGGTGCTCGCCAGGCCATAGAAAACAAGATCGCTTTCTGGGAAGAACAAAGGGAGCATATAAGGTATCTTCATAAACAAGGACTGGAGGCAGGAGAGATACGTGACCGGCTTTATGGCCCCGAAACCTTGCTCTATACAAAATGTAATCAGGAACTGGGGAAAATCCATCTGGTACAGGCATTTCTTAAAGGCACTACCTGC
The DNA here is from genome assembly GCA_964589135.1 of uncultured Syntrophomonas sp. Classification (GTDB taxonomy): domain Bacteria; phylum Bacillota; class Syntrophomonadia; order Syntrophomonadales; family Syntrophomonadaceae; genus JAAYJK01. Next base: position 3,720 of record CAZPSR010000122.1, on the reverse strand, counting down.
TAAGGGCGGAAGAGAAACCAAATACCTGGGCAATTAAAAGCATAATTGAGCCACTTTCCATTTTTTAACATTCCACTTAAGCCTAATGCAGCCTTCAAGATCCAACACAATAATACAATTTTATGCAATTCCTGACCGGTATTTTATTTACTTGTTTTTACTTATACATATTTGTGTTAGAATTACCATTAAGGTAACAATTATGTATCCCGGGTCAACAGTGTTGTATCTGGAATTGTATACCTAGCAGGTTGCTGAATATTTAGGACCTGGATCAAAGGAGGATCATAATTGCATATCTATAACAATAAAGATTACTGGCAATTTCTACACCGGGATTTGTCCGAGCAAAGTAATTTAAGGCCAGAAATTGCAGCTTCTTGGAAGCGCAGCCAGGAATACGGAATTTCCCCCGAAATGCTGTCTCCTCCCCTGTGTGAACAGGGAGAATTACAGGCTCAGCCTAATTTGGATTATATATTGGATATAGCCACCCCTCTAAGTCAGCAAATGCTGGAATACCTTCCTGATGACCATGCCGTACTTCTTTTTAACAATCAGGCCTGTGTAATAGCGGTAATCGCTACAGCGAAGGTGAGAGAATGCCTTGAGCAAGCCGGCATGAAAGTAGGGGCTTGCCTAGCCGAACACAAGGCAGGCACCAGTGCTGCAGCTCTAGGTATAAAACTGGGAAAACCCATACAGGTAGTGGGTTATGAGCACTTTACCCAATTTGGTATACATCACGGGGCTTCTTTTGCTCCTATCCGGGATAGGAGCAAGGTGGTAGGAGGAGTAGCCATTCTGGGGTTTCTGGGAGCGTATGATAGTAAAATATTAGGCATGGCCCAATTAGCTTCCCATTCCATATCTTCCCGCATTGGGGTACAGAGATGGAGTTATCTGATAGACAGATCCATCAGTGATGGAGTTTTGGCTATTAGCGAAGAAAACCGCATTTTTTATATGAGCAAACAATGTCATAGGATTTTAAAAGTGCCCGATCAGAAAACCTATAAAATGCCCCTGGCTGATCTAATTGATCCCGATAAACCGGAAAACCAATACTTCTGGACCTTGATTAACGATAATCATCAAGTTATTGATGAATCGGTGTTATTATCGGTGGGCGATAGAAAGGATCCGGTTAACTGCAATATTACTGTTACTCCCTTCGATGCTTCAATTAGTGATTGGTCAGTGAAAATCATTGTAATTCAAGAAATGGAACGTATTAACCGTTTGATTCGCAATTACTCGGGCAATAGTGCCCGGGTTAGCTTTGCTGATATCGTAGGCTCTAACCCCCAATTTTTAAATACTCAATACCATGCCAAACGTTCGGCTGGAACACGTTCCAACATACTGCTGCTGGGTGAAAGCGGCGTGGGCAAAGACGTTCTGGCTCAGGCTATCCACAACGAAAGCCCCAGAAGGAACGGACCCTTCATCGCCATAAATTGCGCCGCCCTGCCTCGGGAATTAATTGCCAGTGAGCTATTCGGATATGAGGAGGGTGCTTTTACCGGAGCCAAAAGAGGCGGGAATTTGGGGAAATTCGAGCTGGCTCACCAGGGCACTATTTTCCTGGATGAGATTGGAGACATGCCCCTGGACTCCCAAGCTATGTTGTTGCGGGTTATTGAAGAAAAGACCATCGTTCGTTTGGGGGGCAGCAAATCCATTCCCATCAATGTCCGGATTATAGCTGCTACCAACAAAGACTTGGAAGCAGAAGTAGCTAATAATACCTTTAGGCGTGACCTTTATTATCGGCTGGGGGTTATAAAAATAGTGATTCCCCCCTTACGGGAAAGAACCGAGGACATTGCTGTTCTCAGCCAGCATTTTTTATCTGTCCTCTGCCGTCGCTTTAACCTGCCTAAAAAGACTCTGTCGCCGGAAGTATTATATGCTTTCCAAAGCTACAGCTGGCCAGGTAATATAAGGGAACTGCAGAATGTATTGGAAAGCGCTGTGCAATGGTCGGTTTCCCCTATTATTTCCAAAAATCAGATTGAACAGTTGCTGCCAGCCTTAAAACCCCATGATCCGGTAAAGGTCCAAATCATTCCTAACCCTGAAGAACCTTCAGAACTAAAGCAGATTAAAGCCTGCTTGGCCAAGTATGATAATAATAAATCAAAAACCGCTAAAGCTTTGGGCATTTCCCGCAAGACCCTGTACAAACGCCTGGATAAATATGGATTAACCTCCTCCTAACCGCCCAGTGACCAATAAGCCTTCCAGCACTAGAACAGAAACATTTAAAAAGGAGAGGGACGTTAAGCATCCCTCTCCTTTTTAGTTAGACGTATTTTCCTTATTATATATTTAAACTATTTTCCTGAATATTGGGGTTTTCTCTTTTCTATAAAGGCGGTCATTCCTTCTACCTGATCCTCAGTCCCATAGCACATAGCCCAACCGTGGGTTTCTATCTGCAGGCCTTTTTCTAAACTGGTGCTCCAGGCAGCATTCAGGGCTTCCTTGGCCATTCTCAAGGAAAACGGCGGCTTTTTGCATAATTTCCGGGCCCATTTCAAAGTAGTTTCTTCTAGTTCAGCCAGGGGTACCACCTTGTTGACCAAACCATACTGTAAGGCGGTCTGAGCATCAAAAGGTTCTCCAAAGAAAACGAATTCTTTTGCTTTGTTGAGAGGCATAATTTGCGGTAATTTTTGGGTGCCGCCGCCGCCGGGAAAGATTCCTACATTGATTTCTGGTACCGCAAACATAGCATTATCAGCACAGATCCTTAAATCATGATTGAGCAGGCTCTCCATACCACCTCCGAAAGCAACTCCAGCCACCATGGATATAGTTGGCTTGGCCATGTCTGCTACGATGGCACAAGTCCTGACTACACCATCAGCAAACTCACGGGCTTCTTTAACCCCAAAGGATACAAAGGATTTTAAGTCTCCACCGGCACAATAGGCCCGTTCGTTGCCAGTGGATATCATAACTTTGATTTCAGGGTCATTGGCAATGCCTTCATATATTTCGGCTCTCTCCTGAATCATTTCTGCGTTAACCGCATTTAGCGCTTCAGGCCGGTTCATCTGTACTATGGCTATTTCACCATCTATTATTTTGACTATCATAGTATTATATTTCTTATCTCTATATGACATGTTCTTACCTCCTGTTTCCATAATTCTAAGACCCTTGTATTGGTCATTACAACTTTGATCTCTGCTTAGCAGGATCTGAGCCTGCCATTACCTGATTTCCCCCCTTTGCCTTTTTATGGCCGTACAAAAATAAAAGCGCGGCTTGTATCACTGGTCGTTACTGACCTATTATTACTTTCAATATTATAAGCAATTTCTATGCCAACTTGCCTGGGAATCCAGCAAAGATCTGGCAGTTGAAATATATTTGGGTCAACTCTCTTGTTATATTTAGCAAACTGCTTACAAATCATACACTAAGTGGATATAGATAATACATCAACCAAGAGCTGGACCATAATCAGATGGATACTGTCCTTTGATGGGGCTCCATGGCACTGTTCTTGCATATTAGCCCTTTTAATACGGTTTTTTAAATGTATACCAACAGGTCTTTGGGAGGTGATTGAAAAACAGCATTTTGGATCTTTTTTTGATTTATCTCTTGGTTTGGGAGTAATTTTGGAGGAGGTTAAATATGGGAATATATATGAAGGAATATCGAAGCAAATTGCGTACACCAGATGAGGCGGTCCAAATTGTT
>CAZPSR010000121.1:0-6664 GCA_964589135.1 uncultured Syntrophomonas sp. | reverse complement strand
CTTCTGCAGATCTTTATTGCTTATTAAAAATAGGATAGAATTACTAATACAATGAGGAGAGGGAGAACTGATATGAATCTGCATACTATTTCTTGGATATTATTTGCAGTTATGATCTTATTGGCCTTAGTATTGCTGGCTAAAGAAAAACCATGGGTTAAAAGAGAAAAATATCCGGAAGGATATTGGATGGGTGTGGGCCTGGGCAGCGGAATTGGTATATGCATGCCCCTGGGCTTATTGCTGGGCTTAGCCATAGATAATATCCCAGTGGGGATAGCTCTGGGGCCGGCTCTGGGAGCTGGACTGGGCCACATTATAGGCAGCAGATGGGAAAAGAAGCATAGGAGGCCCCAACAAGAGGAAGAGGATCAAACACTGGGCAAGTGGCTAAAAAAAGGAAGCATATTAATCCTTTTGCTGGGTATTATTATCCTGGTCTTGCTACTCCTTACCAGGAACTAGGAAATGCAAAAAGGATGTAAAACCACCTGAACCGCCTATCAGGGTTTTACTCCTGATAGTTGGATCTTCTCATCAGTCGGTGCTGAATCTCTATCAGCACTGACCTCAAGTGGAATCCGATATATTAGTATACCTGATTCCAAGCTCGGCAATTTTACATCCTGCTTATATTCTTAGCCCTAAAGCAAAAATTTATTCATTATTTTTTTATTCCTAAACTATCTTATCCGCCGTCCTCCAACAAAAATTTACCATGGGACAAGCGCCTTTCTCCAATCAACAGGTCTACCATCCGGCCATAAGCATTTATGCCCTCCTCCTGTCCATTAAACTGAAGATAAAGATCGTTCACCCGGGCTGAAGCCCTGGCTACGGTCCCCTCATACTGCTGCCAATACTCGCTTATGGCAGCAAAATCCCTTTTGATCCCAGCTGCATATGCCAACCGCAAGTACTGATATTGTTCATAATCCAATCTAGCCAGAGCATTCATGGCATTAAGCAGAGCCAGCAGGGTACCTGAATATTGATGGTATGGATCCGGGTGCTGCCTGCAGCTCAGGTAGGCCACATAGTTCGCTTCATCCTCCCGGGCAATTCCTCTCCCATGAGCCATTTCATGAGCTACCGTGGCCGGAAAGAGCGGAGTAGGTATCTCCATATTAACATTTGCTTCAGCAGTAAAAGGGAAATAGATCCCCGACAGACCCAAATGAGACAATACCTTCGACATAACTAGAGCTTTGGGTTTTCCATAATTTCCACCCAGCTGTTGGTAGATCCCGGCCAGTTGAGTATAGCCCTCACCTGCCCTCTGCAGCACTTCTGTTTTCTCCCCCATCACTACTCCCTCACTATCTTCTGGCAAAGCCATACGCAATTCATTGCTCTCCTGTATTAATTGCATACATAGGGATTGAAGTTCCTCAGCTCTTATCTGGCTAGTATCAAAACCCATCAGCTCAGTCAGCGGAAGTCGATAATAATTAAATCCCCAGAGCAGTAAAAATAATAAATAAACCAGGCTGAAGGACATTATAAGGAATAAGGTATCCTTTTTAATAGCAGCCTTTAAAGCCAGGCTTCCTCCCCTGATTTTCAGACCTTGCTTTATCAGCCCCAAGAGCAAGCCCAGTACTGCCATTAATACCAATAGCTCTGCCAGGGATAGGGGCAGCAAATAGCTAAAATAGCCTAAAGCCTGAGCGAGTAGGGGATATAAGCCTTGAGAATAGTATTTTTCAATTAGATCCGGACTCAGCGAAAAAAGCCAGATTAATGCTAATCCACCTAGCAAGAAGGATAGTATGAAAATATGCTTTTTGCTTATCTTCTTCATTTTCTACCTATGATAAAAACTTGGGACCCAGCTAAAGGTTGTAGTTCTTGGGTTGGAGCCATTCTATCCTGCAGGATATTAACCAGCAAAAGATAATTGATACGCAATCGCATCAGGCTGATTCAGATTTGCTTCTCTGATAATTATAAGGCTCTGCAGCCTTTTCCAGTCCCTGCAACCACAAAGCAACCAACTGGGTGCCGTTAATCAGCATAATATTAAGGCCTTCGGCATATTTTCGAGCATGAGCGGTAAAATCGCTGGTTGTCACCACATATCCCCCTTTAGCTTCTTGCCTATTCATTTGGGAATGAATAATTGCTATCGGTTCAAATGGCACCAAGTGTCCTGGAGCATAACACTTCACCTGTCCCAGATACTTGCCGCTCTGATGATCATGATCAATATCCACTCCATAGTCTCCAGTACCGCCAGTAACAAAAGCCTGACCACCATAATAGTTTACCATAACTCGGGCCACAAAATTTTCAAACTCCAGGGGATTTTCCTTCTTCCCCTCTCCTTTGCCCTCTTCCTGTTTAAAACGTTCGTAAAGTCCCATCGCCATGGTTCCATACATATCTTGACTGGTTTGTAAGATATCAAGCCGGATTTTTTTAAATTGCCGGTACTCCTGACGGTACTTGAAGGAATAATATAATGCAATTGCTATACCTATTAACAGTAGGCCAGTTAAACTAAGGTTCATAACCGTCTCTACCCCTTATCATAAATCTATCTTTAATATTTGCATTTGCAATCATATTAACCGGATTTATGAATAAAGACACTCAGCCCGCCCTGGTCCTCGGGTTATCTTCCCGCTCTTTAGATGATGGGTTTCTTTCACCCATAGGGTCAACCAACAGGCTGGTCAAGCTGGTAGGGCGGTCTTTGACCGCCCATTTCCGGCCTAGTAGCAAGTTCCATACTAGCTTTTCTTTGCTTGTCATTAGGTGGTTAAGATAATAACCTGAACTCTGTAGTAACTACAGCCAGCAGTTTGCGTTCTTCATTATAAAAGTCGAGCTGCCAGACCGAAGAGGTCCGGCCCCTGGTTCTAGCTGTGGCTTCAGCCCGGACTGTTTCCCCTTCATTTACTGCCCGCAGATAATTGACTGACATGCTTACCGCTACCATGGCTTGACCGGGATAACTGGCCACCATTCCTGCTGTAACTGTAGTAGTTGAAAGGGCTGGGATTACTCCTGCATGTAGGTGATTGCCCTGGCTCAAATGACGCTTTTCAACCAGCAGTTCACCCACTGCCCATCCCGGTTCTAACTCAACTATCTTGATTCCGATATCATCCTGAAAAGTACCTGCCGCTGTATGGTTAATTTTTTCCAGCATTTTTAATCCTCCTGCTTAAAGAATGCTCCAAACCAGGAGCCTTATTATTTCACTTATAAATTATACTCCAAAGGGGAAGGATTAGTCTTAACCATCCTAGTATTTAGCTGAACAGCTTACCCTTGACTGAGCAGATGTACTTACGGGCTTCAACCCGATTCAGGGTACCCTCCCGATCAGGATTCCTTCAGTAAAAGCCCCAATTTGATTAAATTGGTGAAGGGGAAGTTCTTTTGGGCAATAAATCGCCCTTGGTCAGCCAGGGCGATTTTTCTCATCATTAGGATTTCATTTAAATATCTCATAATGCATGGCATCGGAATAAGAGTTGCCCCAGCTGAATCCCGCTGGTTTAAAGGCTTTTTCCCAGAGAATAAGATTAGGGTTATTGGGCTCTTGTTGCGGATCTACATATCGAAAGTGACCATTGGCATTAATATCTATGGCAGTACCCCAGGAATGGTTGCTTAAGCCCCGGGAGGCATTCCAGTTTACATGCCTGGGAACCCAGGTGCCGTCCATAGTTTTGATCAAACTCAACAAAGGGAACTGTTTTCCATTGACTACTGCAGTACCGTTTTTTATGTAAGTGAAGGCTTGTATAAAATTATCCGCTGCATCCTTATGTACCTGTACTTTTTTATTTAACCCAGGTAGGGTAATAGTAACTATATTTGCTTCCACCCATTTAGGATCGATTTCTATCCTGCCTCCGCTGGTATCCCGGTAACGAAACTGGCCCAATGACCCATTAATATTACTTAGTCTGGGATATTTATAGGTATCGCTAGCCTCCACCGACCTGGAAATATTCTGGCTTCCCGCTTGGCCAGCTGGCGGTTGAGATGGTGGTTGAGGGGGTGGCTTTAGCTCGGCCACTTGCTTAATCTCCTGCTTTGCTTCCAGCTTCATCGCTACTTGTTCATATCCTTCCTGTTTTCCATCCTGAGCGCTAATCTTAATTATATACTTACCTGGGCTTAAATTAGCGGTATCCCAAACATAATTCAAAACATCCCCTTTTACCCTATGAATGGGCTCATCGTTAATAAAGAGACTCATTAATGCAATTTTTCCATCGTCCTGGGCTACCGCATTTATCTGGAGCTTGTCCCCTTGAACCAGACAATAATTTTCTCTGGGATCATTTATAGTAACCAAGGGCACCTCATTGACTGGTACGGTAAAAATCTTCAGCTCTCCATAGCTGCTCCCCTTATCATTTTCCGCATAGGCTTGATAATAATAGCTATGGCCTGGCTTAAGATCACTTAGAACCAATGAAAATCCTTTATCTTTAGCAACTAGGCCGGTACAGATAAGATCCTTGCCCAACTCAGGGCTATCTCCCCAGGCAAAACCATATTTACTTACTTCTCTTCCTCCGTCATCATTGATAAAACCATTAATAACCACAGCTCCATTATCTTGGGCCTTAGCCTCGGCGGTATATACCACCGGCTTGTCCCCCGCATAAAGTGATTGATAGAGGGACAATAATATGAATAAGGCGGCCAGGACAAGGGCCACATTACAATAATGCTCTGGCTTCATAGCAATTCTCCTCACCCATTCAATTCCTGTACTTTACCCAATTTCAAAATAAACTTTAAAATGGTATCACTTCATTTTTTTTGTGGATTATACATTCAATTCTATCTATAGCATCGAGTCAATTGCAAAGGTAATATCAGGGTTAAATGCCAATCTTAGCGTAACCCTGCTATTTTTATAGGGCTTGTTTTTTCTCTTTTTCAACCATGATTCCACTGCAAAAACAGCAAAACTGCTACCCCTTTCGTCCTGAGGCAAGCCCTGAATGGAATTAGGACAGGCAGAGGGTTTGCCCAGACCAAATCTGGCACCGAATATTATACAGCCAAACCGCAAAAGCAATTTTTCCCAGGAGAATCAACAATGAATACCTACAATTTTTTAGGTATATCTGGCCTAATTAGTATAATAATAACCTTGATGCTATTAATATTGGTCCCGCATCATTCCATTATTGGGTGGGATTTTCACTACAAAAAGGCCTATAAAAATTATCTATGAAGTAAGAATTTTGATTCTCACCAACCATAAGATGGATAATCAAAGGCTCCAGGAAAGGATGATCATTATGTGGGTGTAAGTTTTGAGATGAAATACAAAGGAGGTATCGTATTGTCAGAACTAGACATTTTGGTAATTCCGGAACAGATCGAAGATGAGGGTGGATATGCCATTGCTACTTATTATATTGAAACTGGCGTTAACACTGATATTGTAAAAAAGATTGCTTCCATTGGAATAGAACAAACTACCGGAACCTGGGTAGCTGTTCCCGAGGAGACCCCTGAGGTTAGAGCCAAACATGTGGCAAGAGTAGTGGGAATCTATGAAGTTCCAGCCAATGAGTTCGAAGTTCCGCCAGAGCAGAAAACGCGCCAATTTGTGTTTCAACTGGCTTACCCAGTAATTAACTTTGGAGCTCAGATCCCCATGATGCTGAGTACTATTATTGGTAACATTTCCATGGCCGGAAGGCTTAAGCTTTTGGACATTAAATTCCCCCAGGAGTATATAAATGGCTTCTCTGGTCCCCAATTCGGGGTGGAAGGTATACGTAAGCTATTAGAAGTCTATGATCGTCCTCTCTTAAACAATATGGTCAAACCCTGCACCGGCTACACTCCTGAAGTAGGGTGTAAGCTTTTTTCCCTGGCTATCGAAGGAGGGGTGGATATAGTCAAAGACGATGAATTAATAGCTGATCCTCCTTTCTGCCCCCGGGATGAAAGAATAAAGCTTTACATGCAAGCCGTTAGGCAGCACTACGAAGCAACGGGCCATAAAGTACTATACTGCCCCAATATTACCGATTCAGCCGGCAAAATAATCGAAAATGCCAAGCGGGCCATTGAGGCCGGCGCTAACAGCCTCATGATTAATTATCTTACTGTGGGTATATCTGCTTTACAGGCACTGGCTGAAGATCCCGATATCAATGTACCTATCATGGCCCACCTGGATTTTGCCGGAACCATGTATGAATCCCCCATTTCCGGTTTAAGTTCGCACCTTATCTTGGGCAAACTAGTGCGCCTGGCCGGAGCTGACATGGTAGTATACCCCAGTCCTTTTGGAAAGTTCCCCCTGTTAAGAGAACGCTACCTGCAAATAGGCCATCATTTAAATAGCCCCTGGTGTCACCTTAAGCGGGTACTGCCCATGCCAGGTGGAGGGGTCATGCACAACTGCGTTCATGCCATTATCCGCGATTTGGGCATTGACAGTATATTGGGAGTGGGTGGAGCAATTCATGGTCATCCTATGGGACCGGTAGCAGGAGCCAGGTCCATGCGCTATGTAATAGACGCAGCAGTAAAAGGAATATCCTTCCAAGAGGCCGCTGATGAAAACCCCGAAGTAAAAGCTGCATTTGATGCCTGGGGAGTAATGGAAGAAGACCCATCCGTTGAGTTCTGTGATTGTGCCAAGGTGTACGAACCAGTACATCTGGAC
>CAZPSR010000120.1:0-6680 GCA_964589135.1 uncultured Syntrophomonas sp. | reverse complement strand
CCCGCAGGGGCACAATACGATTAAATACGAGAGCATCTGTCCTGCTATCCAGATCAGCTGTAAAATATCCCTGGCGCAGAAATTGGAAGCGTTCCCCAGGCTGTACTTTTTGCAGGCTTGCTTCTAACCTACAGTTATTTAGCACTATTAAAGAGTTGGGATTGAGCTTCTGGGTAAAATCCATACCATCTTCCTCATTATCTGGGTTTTCTGAGTCAAAGAGGTGATCATAAAGACGTACTTGGGCCTTTAAGGCATGACTGGCTGCCACCCAGTGCAGAGTCCCCTTTACCTTGCGGCCTGCGGCAGGACCACCGCTTTTGGTTCCTGGATCATAAGTACAGCGCAGTTCGATAATCTCCCCAGTCTCTTCCTCCTTTATTACCTCTTCACACTTAATTATATAGGCAGCTTTTAATCTGACTTCCCGTCCCGGGGCCAAGCGGAAGAATTTGCGGGGGGGATCTTCCATGAAATCTTCCTGCTCTATATACAGTTCCCGGCCAAAAGGTATTTTCCGGTTTCCACTATCCGGGTTTTCCGGGTTATTTTCAATATCCAGCCACTCTACCTGGCCTTCCGGGTAGTTTTCTATCACCACTTTTAATGGATGCAAAACTGCCATAACCCGGTCTGCCCCCTGGTTGAGATCTTCCCGGATACAATGTTCCAGTAATGCAATGTCAACTGTGCTGTCTCTTTTGGCTACCCCAATCCGCTCACAGAAGTCTCGAATGGCCTCCGGGGTATATCCTCGCCGTCTTAACCCGGATATAGTTGGCATACGGGGATCATCCCATCCATTTACGTATCCCTTTTCGACCAAAGTCCGCAGCTTTCTTTTGCTCATAACCGTATAGCTTAGATTCAAACGAGCAAATTCATACTGACGGGGCTGGAATTTTGGTTTAACATTATCAATAAACCAATCATATAAAGGTCGATGATCCGCAAATTCCAGGGTACAGATAGAATGAGTTATGGCCTCAATAGCATCGGAGAGGGGATGGGCGTAATCGTACATGGGATAAATCAGCCATTTACCCCCAGTCCTATGATGAGCCTCTTTTAATATGCGATAGAGAACCGGGTCCCGCATATTCAAATTGGGAGAGGCCATGTCTATCTTGGCTCTTAATACCCGGGTGCCTTCGGCAAACTCCCCGGCCCGCATACGTTGAAACAGGTCCAGGTTCTCCTCTGCTGAGCGATTGCGGTAAGGGCTTTCCTGCCCCGGCTCGGTTAAGGTGCCACGATAAGCTCTAATTTCCTCGGCCTTCAAATCACATACATAAGCTTTTCCACCCCGGATAAGCTGCAAGGCCCATTCATAAAGCTGCTCAAAATAATCTGAAGCATAATAAAGACGTTCCTCCCAATCAAATCCCAGCCAGCGCACATCGGTCATAATGGAATCCACAAATTCTACTTCCTCTTTACTGGGATTGGTGTCATCAAAACGCAAATTGCATAAGCCGCCATTGGCCTGAGCCAAACCAAAATTAAGACAAATAGACTTGGCATGCCCAATGTGCAGGTAACCATTAGGCTCGGGAGGAAAACGAGTATGGACCCTCCCTCCATTTTTACCGGCTTTTAAATCAGCCTTGATAATATCCTGGATAAAATTGCTGGGTAAATGGTTTTCCTCTGGGCCGTTGGCGGGAGTCGTTGTACTGATGTCCTGCTTCATAACTTGTATATCCTCCTTTAAAAACTGACTGCGTCCCGGCAACCAGCTCTATATTAGCTATAATAATAATTAACATTAAAGGCCTTAATTATAAGCCTCATGCCGGATAATTCCCCGATTTCAAAACATTTTGACCAATTCCGTCTGCAATAACTTGATATTCCACACCTGATTATAAAATCCTTCTTTTTCTATTTACTAGTGTTGACAGGAGGGACGGTTGAACCGTCTAAGCTTCTAGCCATTCCCTTTGTTTTCTTAGCGGAGGAAGGAGATTTTCCGGGCCATTAGGCTGACTCCATTTCCTCGGCCTTGAACCCTTCCTTTTACCAGTAAGGGAGCTTTTTGCTCACCAAATATGAAATCACCGTATTGCATATAAAGGTCTTCAAACAGGCTTACATCAATAAGACCGAATTCATCTACCAGAGAAAAGAAAACTACTATCTTACCGCTGCGGGTGGGAGGCCGATGAGGTCGAAAAAGGGTTCCGGCTATTTGCACCATCTTACCGGCAGGTGTTTTTTTTACTTCTTTACTGGAATATATATGTCTTTTAGTAAGCTCCTCTCGCATTTGGGCCATAAAATGGCTTTTGAGGTCCAAGCCCAGTATTTCCCGCTCCCAGGCCTCTTTTTCCCAGTCTTTAAAATCAGGCACTTGGCCCCCGGAATGGTTTTTAAAGAGAAGCTGTCCCCCCCCCTGCTTTTGGCTTTGCAGCTGTTCTATCCAAAACGGTACTTCCATCAGCATCTGGCGGCGGTTTTTAGATAAACTGTCCAGGGCTCCGCATTTAATCAGGTTTTCCATTACATCCCGATTGACTCGGCTGCGCCCCATAAATTCCCAGGGGCTTTTAAAAACTGCCCGACTGCGTTCTTCGGCTATATTCCGTAGCTCATTACGGCTTATACCCCGAACCTGTTTCAGTCCTATTCTTATCGCTTTTTTTCCCTCCATCTTGAAATTGCTGGCACTATTGTTTACATCCGGACCCAATATGGCTATCCCCCGGCGCCGGGCTTCGCTGCAGATAATGTAAGGGGGGTAAAATCCCATAGGCTGATTATTAAGAATTGCCGTATAGTACTCAGCTGGATAATGCTTGATCATATAGGCAGTTTTAAAGCTGGTAGTAGCAAAGGCAGCCGCATGGGCCTCACAGAACCCATAGCTGGCATATCCTCGTATACAGGCAAATATCTCCCGGGCCAGCTGGCCATCTATCCCATTCCTTTGGGCCTGTTCTATAAACTGGGCTCCTATTTCCTGCATTACTTTTTCCGAGCGGGCATGGGTCATTACTCGGCGTAAGCGATCAGCTTCCCCAGGACTGAATCCAGCAATAGCAGTGGCAATCTCAATAACTTGCTCCTGGAAAAGAACCACCCCGTAAGTTTTCTGAAGGATCGGCTTTAAGCGCGGGTGCAGGTAAGTGATTTCTTCCTGACCGTGCCGGCGGGCAATATATGGTTCCACCATATTGCCTTTAATGGGTCCAGGCCTGATTAAGGCCATACTGGCTACTATGTCTTCCATATGCCTGGCATTAAAATGGGATTGCAGAGCTCTTTGAGCCGGGCTTTCCAACTGGAAGATGCCTATAGTGTCGCCCTGGTTTATCATTTCATAACTGGCTTGATCATCCAGAGGAATAGTCCCATAATCAAACTCTGGTTCGGATTCTTCAATATAGCGGGCCGCATCACTTATAACGCTCAGGGTGCGCAGGGGCAGCAAATCCAGCTTGGCTAAGCCCAATTCTTCTACATCATCTTTGTCGAACTGGGTTATAATTGGCCCCAAGGCCGATTTCTGCAGTGGAGTCAGTCTGAGCAAGGGTATCTTGCTTATCACTACTCCACCTAAATGAGTACCTAAAAAACGAGGAAAGCCGGCTATTTTCTCACTAAGCTCCAGCAATAGTTGAAATCTCCCTTCTTGCAAGGGGCTGTATTTTAGCTCGGGCAGGGTACTTAAAACTTGGCGCAGCTTATCGGCATGAGTATGAGGCAGTCTTTTAGCTATGGAACCCAACTCTGCTCCAGTAAAGCCCAGGGCCTTACCCAGATCTCGTACCGCAGAACGAGCCTGAAAAGTATTGTAAGTGGCTACCCGGGCTACCCGGTCTTCCCCATAACGCTGATAAACATAATCAATCACTTCATCCCGGTAGCGTGATTCAAAATCTATATCGATATCCGGCAAGCCCTTTCTCTCTGGACTCATAAAACGCTCAAACAAAAGACCTCTTTCCAGGGAATCCACCTCTGATATATAAAGGCAGTAAACCACCAGTGAATCAGCGGCCGAACCGCGTCCAGCATAACGTATCCCTCGGCTGCGGGCATAGCAGGCCACATCCCCTACCACCAAAAAATAATCAGCAAACCCCAGTCTTTCTATCACCTCAATTTCCCGCTCCAATCGCTCTCTGACCCTTGAGCTGATTCTTCCATAACGAGCTTTAGCCCCTTCGAAAGCCAGCCTCTTTAGCATTTGCCCCGGAGTCTCCCCTTTTCTATCTGAATAAGCGGGTAGATAGACTTGATTGTTTTCAAACACCCTTTCGCATTCTTCCGCTATACCCTTGGTGTTTTCCACTGCCCGGGGATAATCTGCAAAGAGTTTTTTCATCTCCGGGATGGGTTTAAGATAATTTTCTCCATTTAAAGGACGCTGGGGGTGTATATCCTGGACCCGGGTAAGGGTACGCATGCAAGTCAAAAGGTCATGAATTATAAAGTCCTGATGAAAAGCATAATGAACATTGCTGCTGGCCACCATTTCTATATCCAGGTATTGGGCCAGTTCCCGCAAGCGTCGGTTGAGGAAGGAGTCCCCAGGCAGGCAGCCTCCCTGCAGTTCAATATAGAAATTATCCCGACCCAATATATCCAAATATTCCTGAGTGCGCTGGCAGGCTTTTCCATACTGGCCCCGCAGTATAAGCTGATTGATTTCACCCTGACGACAGCCCGATAATACTATTACTTCCTTTAGCTCTGCCAGCCTTGAAAAAGCTGCGGCAGGCTCTCCCCGAGGATTATCCAGGTGAGAACGGGTAAGCAGCCAACATAGCGAAGCATAGCCCCGGGGGCTGCGAGCCAGCAGGGTTAGGTGAAAGCCATCTTCCAGGGTAATTTCCGCCCCTTGTATGGGTTTGATGCCTGCAGCCTGGGCTGCGTTATAGAGCTTTACCGCTGCACAAACATTATCATGATCGGTGATAGCCAGGGCCGGCATATCCAGTTCTGCTGCTCGGTTCACCAAATCCTTAATACTGCTGGCCCCATCCAAAAATGAAAAGGGACTATGGCTATGCAATGATATAAAACTCACCTTGCTTCACCTCCAAGAATCCGGGTATATAACTGAGTAATCCTGTCACCCCCACTCAGTCATATACCCGGTATAGAAACCATTGGCCGGAAGAGAGGTCTTTAAATATCTCCCTTATGCCTCCATCTTGGCAATAAAGGCGGTAAAACACTTTTTCGCTCTCTCCTTCCCACCAAGATCCGGTATCGTACCAGGACTCCAAAATATTTTCAATTTTAAGCCATTGCGCTTTAACTTCTATAAACCCGGGTTGATTAAACTCAGTACTTTGCACTTTCAAGTTATCTGACCTACTCATAGCTTCACCTCCCGTTAATGAGTGATCATATCCAGCCTCCAGGGATCGAAATAGGCCAATATCTTCTCTCTCCTGCCTTCTTCCTTTCCCCATCCTATCTGGCCGGGAAAACGCATATCCAGCTTTTCTATGACCTTTTCCACTCGCCCTCTCTCTCTCTCTCGGGGCAAAAGGGAAAAAAGATCTGCTTCCTGCCATTCCCAAGGGGATAATTCTGATAGTATAATCCTTCCCTCTTCTGGAGGGGAGGCCAATTCCAGCTTTTTAAACATCCCTATAAAAGAAGCTGACAAAACTTCCTTTCGGTATTCCACTCCCTTAAGCCGATGTTCCTGTCTTATCAAGCTGTTTTTTACCTTAAGTTCCAAAACGATATGAGCGCAACCAGAATGATTTTTCTCCAACAAAGCCTGTAAAACCTGACCGGCTTCCTTCAACTGAACTTCACTTATCTCATTCCCACTACCTGGGCTAAAAAACAGGGGATAGGATATTTTAAGCGGAGGATAGAGTCCTAAAATCCGCCGATCATCAATACCCTGAGCCTGACGGGACAAAGTAAAACCTTTTTTTCCCAGTAAGGCTATCAGACCTTCTCTTGATATTTTTTTCAACTCTCCTATGGTGGATAGCCCGGCTCGTTCCAATTTTCTGGCTTCCTTAAGGGTAATGACACTAAACTGTGACAGGGGAATAGATGCCATAAACTCCGCTTCCCGCCCCGGCAACACTTCCACTACTATAGCTTCCCGGGTTTTTGTAATCCGGTAGGCCTGGGACGGGGGCAGCTGACTCCGCCCCAGAGCGTTTTCGGCCACTAGGCGAGATGGGCCCAGGGCTACCTGAACCGGCCGGCCAGTCAACTGGTAATTCTTGATGACTATAGACCGTATTATATCCAAGGTGGGACCGCAGCCACTGAGATCACAGAAAATACTTCCGTCCTCTTGCGGTTCGACCAAGGGGGTATACATACTGCATTCTTCCAGCACTTCTTCCGGCGGTCTGGGGCCAGTTTTTAAATAAATGATTTGACGCATCTTATCTCACCATTAATTTTATTAATTCCCCTGACCAAACCAGCAACTGCTTTGGACCATAAATACCCCTTTGGTCATGAAGGAAGCCATGAAGGTGGAAATCCCTAAATGCTTGCCCATGCTAAATCTGGTGACAGATATTTATATCCACCAGCGGAAATGCAATTTTTCGCAGGAGAAGCTCTTATTTTATTAATAATAGTATAACAGAACATGTGTTTGGTCAACAAGCTCCTCTTATTTACCATTAATTTGCAGGATGCAAGCTTACTCATGCAAAAACCCTACTGAAGCATAATTTTATGTT
>CAZPSR010000119.1:0-6861 GCA_964589135.1 uncultured Syntrophomonas sp. | reverse complement strand
ATTATTCAAATGGCAATCAATATGGTCATTAAGCAATCCCACCTTTATTGGCTTTATTCCAATCAAGGCTGGTTTATCTAGCAACTTTAAGCCTGGCCTAAGGAGGCTTAAAGAAATTTGGATAACTCCCGGCTCCTTTGTCGGGCCCAGGTATCTGCTTGAAAAATACAGTCCAGGTCCGGGTTCTTAACCAGCTTATGGTTTTCCATCACTTTTTCCACCAAAATTGCTATGTCGGTAAAAGCTATTTTTCGATGCAAAAACTTATTTACCGCCACTTCATTGGCTGCATTAAGCACTACGGGCATTGTACCTCCCCTTTGCCCGGCCTGATAAGCCAAGCTAAGGGCTGGAAATCTCAATAAATCCGGGGCCTCAAAATGCAGTGCTCCCAAGCGGGTTAGGTCCAACTCGGCTGCCGCAGAAACTAATCGCTGAGGATAGGTCAGGGCATATTGAATGGGAATTCTCATGTCATGAGATCCCAGGTGACTCAAAAATGAGCCATCCACCAACTCCACCAAGGAATGAATGATGCTTTCCCTTTGCACTACCACGTTTATTCTATCATAGTTTATTCCAAATAAATGATGGGCTTCAATTACCTCTAAGCCTTTATTCATTAGGGTAGCTGAGTCAATAGTAATTTTCGGCCCCATAACCCAGGTAGGATGTTGTAAGGCCATCTCTACGGTGACCCCTGCCAATTGATGCTTTTCCAAGTCCTTAAAAGGCCCGCCGGAAGCGGTCAACCATATTCTTTTTAGGTATCGTTCTTCCCCCGCCAGACATTGGAATATTGCTGAATGCTCGCTATCCACCGGTATCAGGGCAGATTGGTACTGTCTGGCTTCTTCCATAACTATATCACCAGCTGCTACCAGGGTTTCCTTGTTGGCCAGAGCCACCCTTTTTCCTGCTCTAAGGGCAGCAAGAGTGGGCTTAATGCCAATAGCTCCGCTAAGGGCTATTACCACTATATCAGCTTCTGGCCAGGACGCCAGTTCACATAGTCCTTCCAAGCCAGATAAGACCAGGCAATCTGCTCTAGACCTGTCCTTCATCTCTCCATAAGCGCTGGCATCTCCTACCGCAATAACACTAGGCTCATACTTTAGAGATTGCTCCGCTAATACCTTTACCTCATCCCGGGCTGCAATTCCCAAGAGCTTGAATCTATCCCTATGCTTCTCAATAACATCCAGGGTTTGCAAGCCAATGGAACCTGTACAACCTAAGACCACAACTTTTTTTTTCTGCTCTGAGCTCATCTATCTTGCCTCCAGTTAAAACTTTCAAATAACCCGGCCCGGTAACAGGCCACGATAATGACTACGATTATCGGTCCTAAGATAATTCCCACCCCACCAAAAAGTTTAAGGCCAAAATAGAGTGCCATCAAGGTGACTAAAGGATGTAACCCAATATTCTCGCCTATAATTTTGGGTTCAGTAAACTGCCGAACCAGTGAAATGAACAAATAAATAGTTAACAGACCTATCCCCAATTTAGTATGGCCCAGCATAAACTCTATGAAAATCCAGGGAACAAAGAGCAAACCAGGCCCCAAAACCGGGAGCATATCCAGAAAACCCACTACTATGCCTATTGTTAAGACATAATCGACCCCCAGGATCTGTAATAAAATCATAGTTAAGCCTGCGGTGATACTGATTAATATTAAATAAGCCCGCAGGAACCCCAACAAAATCCTTACCAATTGATTAAATACCTTACTGGTTTTGTTTTGGGTGTTCAGGGGCAGGAATCTATACAAAAATTCTTTAATCATATAGCGGTCACTGCTGATAAGATAAGTAGCAATAGCAGCAATCATTATGAAAACAAACAAGCCAGGCAGGAGAGAAACAAGAGCAGTTAAAAAATCAAGGCTGCTACTGACCATAGAACTCAAGGCCTTAAGGCTTTGCTGCAAGCTGTTCTGCAAAGCCTCCTGCACCTCCGGGGGCAAGTTCAGCTCCAAAAACAATACTCGCAAATCACTAACGGCAGCCAAAAAGGATTCGGCAATGCCGTCCGAATAGGAAACCAAGGCAGGGACCAGCTTCATCAGGTCTTTGATTATGCGGGAAATTAACCAGGATATGATATAAAAGAAACCACCAACCAAAAGCAAAAGGCTCAGGGCTACAGCCCAACCTCGCTTCAATCTGGTTTTACGCTGTAGCCAATTAACCACTGGTTCAATAATTGCAGCCATAATTAAGGCAATTATAAACGGCAGTAATAAGGCGGGTAAATAAGCAAGTGCTTCTCCCATTACAGGCAGCAGATAGGCTGTTGCCAAATACAGGGCTAAAAGGATTAGAACGAAGATGCCCAATTTCACCAACAATTTAATATATCGGTTTAATTCAGGATCCAATTCATTACCTCTTTTCCAACACGGTTAATGGGGCTCAAGCAACAGGCAGTCTGCTTAGTTAGACCTGTATAAAATATACGAAAAAGTAATAAACCAAGGGTACCACCATCAGGAAACTGTCAAATCTATCCAGTACACCTCCGTGTCCGGGAATAATTTTCCCAGTATCTTTGACTCCAAAATAGCGTTTCATACCTGAAATCATAAGATCACCCATTTGTGCCATTATACTGGCACTTAAACCTAATATCAATATATAGGCCAAATTAGTCGGCCCAAAATCTAATAGGCTGAAAAATAAGCCTGATACCATTACCGACAATACAATTGCTCCAATTGCCCCTTCCTGGGTTTTCTTAGGGCTCAATTCTGGAGCTAAGGGCTTATGACCCCAAAAGCGACCGGCAAAATAGCCACCGGTATCACTGGCCCAGGTAAGCAGCAAGGATAAGACCATAATCCAAAAGCGATCATCCAAATAATAAATCCTAAAAGCAAAGCTTAAAAGTAAACCCAGGTAAAAGGCCCCAAAAAAACTTAAGGCAATATCACTTATATCCAGCCGTGGATACTGATAAATTAAAGATAGGGAAAGTAATACCACTATCACCAGGAAAGCGTTGAGTAAATGGGTAGTATCAATTGCACTCAAGATAATAAAAAGCAATACCAGATAACCTGGAATATACTGCGGACCATGGCCTTTAGCAGACATCATACGATAGTATTCAAACAAGGCCAGGAGTCCCAGCCCAATAAAAAGGCCCCACCAGAAACAACCGCCCAGATAAAGCATGCCTAATAATAAAGGTATACCAATAACTGCACTAATTATTCTTACTTTTAACATTTTTGCCTTCCTGCTGGGGGCTGTTTAACCCCCCAAACCTGCGATCTCTTTTAGCGAAATCACTAATCGCCTGCAGCAAGTGCTCCCGAGTAAACTCGGGCCAAGTTACATCCGTAACCCATAGTTCGGTATAAGCCACTTGCCATAAAAGGAAATTACTCAACCTGAATTCACCAGCCGTCCTTATAAGCAAATCAGGATCAGGCAGATCATGAGTATACAAATAGCTGGAGAACAGCTCTTCATCCAAATCATCGATATTGGTCTGACCACTGGCTAAATCCTGGCCCCATCTTTTTACCCCTCTCACAATTTCAGTGCGGCTACCGTAATTTATGGCCAGATTAAAGGCCATGGCCTTATTGTTTTGGGTAAGCTTTTGGGCTCTTTCTATTTCATTTACACATTTGGGAGGTAGAGAATGGTAATCTCCCAAAACATTGATCTTAATATGGTTTTCGTGTAGTTCCTGCAGTTCCCGGTTCAAGAATTCTATCAGGAGATCCATAAGATAACTTACTTCGCTGGTAGGGCGTCGCCAATTTTCAGTAGAAAAGGCATAAAGGGTCAAGGCCGGTACTTTAATCTCAATACAGGCTTTGACTACCCGCTTGATAGCCTTCATCCCCTCCCTATGACCCATGGTTCTGGGCAACAAGCGTTTGTTAGCCCACCTGCCATTGCCGTCCATGATGATGGCAATATGGCGAGGAATATTGTCCAAACTAGCAGCTTTATCTTTTCCAAGCATACTATCCCTTCTCTCGCCCAAACTATAATACCCCCGAGAAAGGGGGTATCTGGAAAACATCAATAATATAAGCAAAAAGATAGCCTAATGAAATTCATGGCCATTATACTTCCATGATATCTTTTTCCTTGGCCTGTAATATTCCATCAACCTGTTTGACATACTTATCTGTGTATTTTTGGATTTCATCCATACCTTTTTTGTTTTCATCTTCGGAAATCAGCTTTTCTTTTTCACTCATCTTAAGCATGTCATTGGATTCCCGGCGTATATTACGAATTGCTACTTTGGTCTCTTCCCCTTTTTTCTTGACTACCTTTACTAAATCCTTTCTTCTCTCTTCGGTTAGCTGAGGTATGGCAATACGAATTACATTACCGTCATTAGAGGGGGTTATTCCCAGATCGGATTTAAATATAGCTTTTTCTACAGCTGGAATAATGCTCTTATCCCAGGGTTGAATCATTAAAAGCCTGGCTTCGGGAATAGTAATATTACCCAACTGATTGATGGGAGTGGCTTCACCATAATAATCAACCATAATCTTTTCTACCATGGCTGGATTGGCCCTTCCTGCCCTTAGAGTTGACAGATCTTTGGTCAGAAATTCAATGCTTTTTTGCATCTTCTCTTCAGCATCCTGCAAAATGTCTTTTATCATCGTCTTACCTCCCTACGTAGGTACCAATTTTCTCGCCCATAACCGCTTTGAGAATATTACCATATTTGGTTAAATCAAACACTATTATCGGTATGTTATTTTCCATACAAAGGGAGGCGGCGGTGGAATCCATTACCCCCAAGCCTTTGTTAATAACCTCAATATATTCAAGGAAATTGTATTTTATTGCACCCGGATTATGGACTGGATCAGAATCATATACTCCATCTACTTTCTTGGCCATCAGTATGGCCTCTGCTTCTATTTCCGCAGACCTTAAAGCAGCAGCAGTATCAGTGGAGAAATAGGGATTGCCGGTACCGCCTGCAAAAATAACCACCCGGCCTTTTTCTAGATGACGAATAGCCCGACGCCTGATATAGGGCTCCGCTACTTCCTTCATCTCAATTGCGGTCATGACGCGGGTAGGCATGTTAAGCTTTTCCAGGGCATCCTGCAAGGCCAGTGAATTAATAACCGTAGCCAGCATTCCCATATAATCGGCAGTAGCTCTATCCATTCCCTGGGCACTGCCGGCAACGCCACGCCATATATTACCGCCGCCAACCACGATACCGGTTTCTACTCCTTTTTCTACTACCTCTACTACCTGCCTGGATATATCAGTAATAATGTCATGGTTAATCCCGTAGCCATCTTTTCCAGCCAGGGCTTCGCCGCTGAGTTTAAGAACCACCCGCTTATATGGACCAGCTTGCAAACTAAAACCTCCTAAATCAAACCCTATTTTATTTGGGCCATGACCTCAGTTGCAAAATCACTTTCTTCTTTTTCGATTCCTTCTCCCACCTCATAACGGGCAAAGCGTCTAATATTAATATTTTCACCAATTTTAGCTACATGCTCGTGAATAAGCTCTTCAATACTCTTATCCGGGTCTTTGATAAAGGGCTGTTCCAACAGACAGTTTTCTTTGTAATATTTCTCGATTCTTCCTTCTACCATCTTATCAATTATTTTTTCCGGTTTACCCTCTTCCAGAGCTTGGGCCCGGAGTACATTCTTTTCCCGTTCGATTTCGTTTTCCGGAACATTAGCCCGACATACATACCCCGGTTTAGAGGCGGCTATCTGCATGGCTATATCATGCACCAGTTGCTGAAATTGTTCGGTTTTGGCTACGAAGTCGGTTTCACAATTGACTTCCACCAAAACTCCAATTCTTCCTCCGCCATGAATGTACGAAGCTACTATTCCTTCGCTGGCAATTCTGCTGGCTTTTTTGGCTGCCTTTGCCAAACCTTTAGTTCTAAGTTCATCTATAGCTTGTTCCATATCCCCTGAGGTAGCTACCAGAGCATTTTTGCAGTCCATCATACCGGCTCCGGTTCTTTCCCGCAGTTCTTTAACCATTGCTGCTGTAATATTCACTAATACAACCTCCTAATCATCGCTTTATAATAAAGTAATAGGCAGATAGTAAAAGAGGGAACCTAAGCCCCCCTTTATCCTAAGCTGTAACCTGTTCTCCCTGCTTGGCTTCCAAAACTGCATCGGCTATGCGGGAGGAAATGAGCTTCACCGCCCTGATGGCATCATCATTGCCAGGAATTACATAATCTATTTCATCTGGATCACAATTAGTGTCCACAATAGCCACCACTGGTATGTTTAGCTTGCGCGCTTCGGCCACCGCAATCTTCTCTTTGCGCGGGTCCACTACAAATACGGCTCCAGGCAGCTTATCCATATCCTTAATTCCACCCAAAAAGCGTTCCAAGCGTTCTTTCTCATTTAAGAGACGAGCTACTTCTTTTTTGGTCAAGACATCCATAGCGCCGGTTTCTTCCATCTGTTCCAGCTGTTTTAAACGCAGAACTCTTTGGCGAATGGTCTTGTAGTTGGTAAGCATTCCGCCCAACCAACGCTGGTTGACAAAGTGCATTCCACACCGACGGGCTTCGTCTTTGATGGTTTCCTGGGCCTGCTTCTTAGTCCCCACAAAAAGAACCCCTTTGCCATCTGCCACGGTATTTTTAATGAAGAGATAGGCATCATCAAATTTCTTCACCGTCTGCTGCAGATCGATAATGTAAATCCCATTGCGTTCCATATAAATATAGGTAGCCATTTTGGGATTCCACCTGCGGGTTTGATGACCAAAGTGAACTCCTGCTTCTAATAATTGTTTCATAGTAATAATTGACATTATTATCCTCCTTTTAGTTTTTCCTCCGCTATTTCATTCCAAC
>CAZPSR010000118.1:0-6909 GCA_964589135.1 uncultured Syntrophomonas sp. | reverse complement strand
GCAGCTATTGTTATGGATCCGTCCACTGGGGAAATTCTGGCCCTGGCCAATCGGCCGACCTTTGATCCTAACCATTATGGAGATTATCCGGATGCCAATCGGCGCAACTGGTGTATAAACGATGCTTACGAACCGGGTTCAACCATGAAAATTACCACGGCCGCCATGGCCCTGGAAGAAAAGATAGTTGATGAAAATACCAAGTTTTATTGCCCTGGCTATATTAAAGTGGGGAAGGAAACCATAGGCTGCCCTGACCGCCGAGCTCATGGTGATCAGACTTTTGCTGAGATAGTAGAGAATTCCTGTAACGTAGGCTTCGTGGAAGTAGGCCTGGAATTGGGTCTAAGCAGGTATTTTAAATATGTGGAGAAGTTTGGTTTTGGAAAAAAAACCGGCATAGACCTTAACGGTGAGGCTACTGGAATACTGGTCAATAAGAAAAATGCCATGCAAATCGACCTGGGTACTATGTCAATGGGGCAGGCCAATGCCGTAACTCCTATTCAGCTGGTTAATGCGGTAGCTGCGGTAGCCAACAATGGTCAGAGAATGCAGCCCCACCTGGTTAAACAGGTCATAAACCGACAAGGTGAAGTTATCCAAGAAAACAAACCAGTAATCTTAGAGCAAGTTATATCAGAAGATAGTGCTGATCGTCTATGCCTTATTTTAGAAGGAGAGGTAGTAGACGGCACCGGAAAAAATGCTTATCTGGAAGGATATCGTTGTGCAGGTAAAACCGGTACGGCACAAAAGATATCACCTACCGGCGGCTATATGGCTAACGAATACGTAGCTTCCTTTGTAGGGTTTGCTCCGGCTCATAACCCCCGTCTGGTGTGCATGGTAGTAGTTGATGCACCCCAAGGTTATCCTTACTATGGGGGCTGGGTGGCTGCTCCGGCTTTTCGTGAAATTATCAAGGATTCTTTGCGTTATTTGGAAGAGCCCATATACCAGAGCGGGAATAATGAGGAAAAGAGTGAAAAACAGAATCAGGTAGTTGCCCCGGATGTGGTCAATTTGTCCTTATCCGAGGCTATAGCTACTATTAGACAGCGGTCGCTAGAGGTTAAAGTGGAAGGGGATGGGGAGATAGTCTGGCAGCAAACGCCAGTGGCTGGGAGCAAAATCAAGCAAGGAGCCCAGGTAATAATTCATATGTCTCCTTATGATCAGGAAAACAATGAGGGAGAAGTAACTGTACCCGATTTGCAGGGCAAATCCATGAAAGAAGTAGCCAGTATATTGGCAGAACTTGGTTTACATTTAATTCCCGAGGGACATGGATTGGCTTACGAACAGACTCCCGAAGCTGGTAAGGTAATAAGCACTGGCTCCAGTCTGAGGGTTAAGTTTCAGCCAACTGGGGAATAAAGCTAAAAAAGCTGGTAAGAATTCAAGTAACAGGCCAGCTTAGGACTAATACTTTTTTACCAGGGAGGGATGAATTTGAAATTGGCACAACTGCTGGAAGGTGTAGACTATCAGGTTATCGGGGGAGATCCCGAAATAGAAATAAGCGGGGTTCAATATGACTCCAGAAAAGCAACTCCAGCTTCTCTTTTTGTAGCAATAACTGGCTTTAAGACGGACGGGCATTTATTCGTCTCGGATGCCATTGATAATGGAGCAGTAGCGGTTTTGGCCCAAAAAGATGTAGAGGTGCCATCAGGGGTCTTGTTGGTTCGAACCTCCAATACCAGGAAAGCTCTGGCCTTAGTAGCTAGAAATTATTATGGCAAACCTGACCTCAATCTAAAGGTTATCGGAGTTACCGGTACCAATGGCAAGACTACCACCACTCACTTGATCAAAGCCATTCTGGATCAGGCAGGCAAGAAAACCGCTATTCTAGGAACCTTATATGCTAAAATTGGACCAATAGAAATGGATCTGGGCCGAACTACCCCGGAAGCTTTGGAAATTCAGGAGTTTATGAGTTTATGCTGTCGGGAGAAGGCGGAGTACCTGGTGATGGAAGTATCTTCTCATGCCCTGGACTTGCATCGGGTGGATCAAATCCAATTCGATGCCGCTATATTCACCAATCTGACCCAGGATCACTTGGATTATCATTTAGATATGGAAAACTATTTACAGTCCAAACTAAAATTATTTAAAATGCTGAAGGGTGATAAATGTTTTAGTATAATTAACGCGGATGATGGATATACGGATTCATTTATAGAGGCTTCAAGACAGGTGCCTTCTATGACTTATGGGGTTGATAGAGCAGCTAAGGTGCAAGCCAGTCAGCTCAGCTTTAGTTTAAATGGAAGCAGTTTTGCATTCCAGTATGATGGGCAGCTCATACCCATAAAGATGCATCTCATAGGGCGTTTTAGTGTTTATAATGCCTTGGCCGCCATTACTTATGGGCTGGCTGCCGGGATTGAACCCAGTATCATTATCCAGGCTATTGAGAACTTGCCCGGAGTATCGGGGCGTTTTGAGCAGGTACCATCTCAAGAGGATTTTACCGTAATAGTAGATTATGCTCATACTCCCGATGGTTTGGAGAACATTTTAAAAGCAGCCCGACAAATTGTTCCAAACCGGCTTATAACTGTTTTTGGTTGCGGAGGGGACCGGGATCGGAGCAAGCGTCCCTTAATGGGGGAAATAGCTGCTCGCTACAGCAATTTTTGTATTGTAACCTCTGACAACCCTCGCAGTGAAGAACCGGAGGACATAATAGCAGATATTATACCGGGCTTGGACCAGGTGGAGAATTCCCGCTATGCCATTATCGTTGACCGCCGGGAAGCTATTCACCATGCTATTAATTTTGGCAAAAAGGGCGATTTGATTGTAATTGCCGGTAAAGGCCATGAAACCTATCAATTGGTCAAAGACAAGGTACTGGAATTTGATGATCGAAAAGTGGCAGCTGAGTTTTTGAAAGGATAAAAACCATGAAATTAAGCTTGGAGACCATATGTGTTCAAATAAAGGGGAAAATTATTAAAGGACCTTCCGGGCTAGATATACTTGCTATCAGCACCGATTCCCGGAATACTGCCGAGAAAAGCCTGTTTTTTGCCTTAGCCGGGGACAATTATGATGGTCACGACTATGTGCCAGAGGCCATGGCAAAAGGGGCCTCAGCAGCAGTAATATCCCATCCCCTGGCATCACTTCCTCCCATCCCTGAAGGCAAAGCCATAATCCAGGTTGAGGATACTCTGCAGGCTTTACAGGATTTAGCCTGGTATTACCGAGGCAGATTCAAGCTTCCGCTTATAGCAGTGAGTGGAAGTGTAGGTAAAACTACTACCAAGGAGATGATTTACTATTGTCTCAGTCAGAGATTCAGGACTTTAAAAACCGAGGCAAACTTCAATAATGATATAGGTGTTCCCTTGACCCTATTCAGGTTGGAAGATAAGCATCAGGCCGCAGTACTGGAAATGGCCATGCGGGGCCCGGGAGAAATACTCCGCTTAGTTAATATGGCTCAGCCTAACTGTTCAGTGATTACTAATGTGGAAAGGGTTCACCTGGAAAACCTGGGCCGAATCGAGAATGTAGCCCAGGCAAAATGCGAGATAATGGCCAGCTTAAGCCAGGAAGATTTTGCTTTGATTAACGGGGACAGTGAAATACTCTTAAAGGCAGCTGCCGATTATTCCTGTCGCCAATACACCTTTGGTTTTAAATCTCATTGTGACTTTAAAATTGAAGAAGTTCAGCTGAATAGCCAGGGAATGCATATTGATATGGACCTTATGGGGAATCCAGCCCATTTTTATTTTTCCTTGCCCTCCAGACATTTGGCACCTAATATAGCTGCCTGTGCTGGAGTATCTATTTTAATGGGCCTGGATGTGGATTCAATTCAGACCGGTTTAAACCTTTATCAACCTTATGGCAACCGATTGAATATTCTTAAATATCTGGAAGGGGGAGCCTTAATCAACGATACTTACAATGCCAACCCCCTATCTATGCTGGCCGCTTTGGAAACGGCCAGGGAAGTTGCTGGTCAAGGAAAGCTGATAGCTGTTCTGGGAGATATGTTTGAACTGGGAGAATATGAAACCAGAGGCCATAGAGAAGTGGGAAGAAAAGCCTGGGAACTAAAAGTTGATACCCTGATTGCAGTAGGGGAGCGGGCCAGATTTATTGCCGAGGGGGCTCAGGAGGCTGGCATGCCGGCTAAACGGATTTATTACTTCCAGCGGCCTGAACACAGCCTGGAATTAGTACAAGAATTATTTGATAAAAGGAATACTATAGTCTTTAAGGCCTCTCGGGGCATGGAGTTGGAAAAACTGGTGGATAAGATCTTGATACCGGAAGAAGGATAGAGTTTAATGTTTACCCCGTTTAGCGTGAAGATTTGTCGGGTATTTGGAGGAGAGTAGTTGATGCAGGGATATGATTTCATTATTAATGCCATACTGGCAGCGGGAATAGCTATTCTAATATCGATAAGCATGGGACCTTTTATGATTCCTTTTTTAAGTAGGCTGAAAGTGGGTCAGAGTATCAGAGAAGATGGACCGAAAAGGCATTTAAAGAAAGCTGGCACTCCAACTATGGGGGGTATTATTATCATTACCGCAGTGATGGTTGCCAGCTTTATTATGGCTGGGGCCAGTGTGGAAGTTTTACTGGCGGTTTTGGTCATGCTGGCTTTTGGTGGAATCGGGTTCTGGGATGACTATATAAAGGTAGTCTTGAAACGATCCTTGGGCCTTAGAGCCCGAGAAAAGATAGGGCTTCAGCTGCTGGTAGGGATATTGTTCTCCTTGTTCCTTATGTTTTATTTGGAGCGGGGCACCAGTGTTATCATTCCCTTTAGCGGCAATTCAATTGATCTGGGATATTTATACATACCCTTTTTAGTTATTGTCTTGTTATCCTCTTCTAATGCAGTAAATCTTACTGACGGTTTAGACGGATTAGCCAGCGGAATCACTCTTTTGGTGGCCCTGGCCTTTCTCATCGTGTCCTTGATGACTGCCCACTATAACCTGGCTATTTTTTGCGGCGCATTAGCTGGGGCCTGCTTGGGATTCCTGGTATTTAACCGTTATCCAGCTCGAGTTTTTATGGGAGATACTGGTTCTATGGCCCTGGGGGCAGCGGTGGCAGCAGTTGCGGCTATAACTAGGTCCGAGATAGCATTAATCATCATTGGTGGGGTATATGTAATTGAAACCTTGAGTGTTATACTGCAGATAATATCTTATCAGACTACTGGAAAAAGGATATTCCGCATGGCCCCCCTTCATCACCATTATGAGCTTAAAGGCTGGTCAGAGAAAAAAGTGGTGAGAACCTTCTGGGCCATTGGTTTGTTTTTTGTCTTGTTGGGACTTTGGGGTTTTAAAGGACTGGGATAGTATTTATTAAGGAAGTGTTGTAAGGTTGAAGCTGGAAAACCAAAAAGTGCTGGTAGTAGGTCTGGGGAGAAGCGGGATAGCCGCAGCGGAAATCCTAAGGCGAAGAAAAGCCCGGGTAAGCGTATGTGACCGTAAGTCAGCCGAAGAAATAGGAATCGATCTTAGCCAGATGCAAAGAGCCGGAATTAAAATCTATACCGGTGCCTATCCTCAGATAAGCCGGGAGAATTATGATTTACTGATTGCCAGTCCCGGTATTCCACTCAAAATCGAACCCTTTCAAGATGCCTTGAAAGATGGTATTCCGGTTATTGGAGAATTGGAACTGGCCTACCGTTTGAAAAAGGAACAGACTCAATTATTGGCCATTACTGGCACCAATGGGAAAACCACTACTACGGCCCTGCTGCAAGAAATCTTGGCCCAAGGGGGCAGAAAAGCATTGGTTGCCGGCAACATCGGAATTGCCTTGACTACCTTAGTTGATGAGGTGGAGGATGCAGTAATAGCAGTAGAAGTGTCCAGTTTTCAGCTGGAAACCGCAGTGGATTTTCGGCCCCATATTTGCGGTATCTTAAATATCACCCCCGATCACTTGGATCGACATCAGACTTGGAGGGCTTATGTAGAGGCCAAGGCCAAGGTATTTCAAAAGCAAAGGGCAGCAGATTTTGCCGTTTTTAATTATGAAGACCCTACCTTAAGAGAATTGGGCCCAAGATGCCCAGCTCGGCTCTTCTATTTTTCCACTGAAAACTCATTACCCGAAGGGGCTTTTGTGGAAGATAATTATCTGGTAATAAAGATCCTTAACCAAAAAGAACGTATTTGCTCTTTAGATAAGATAAGATTGAGAGGGAAACATAATCAGGAGAATATCCTTTGCGCAGCTATGATGGCCTACCTGACAGGGGTGCCGTCATCGGTTATAGCCCAGGTCCTGAGCGGGTTCAAAGGAGTAAGGCATCGCTTGGAAGAGGTATCTTCTGTCAACAACATTCTCTATATCAATGACTCCAAGGCTACCAATCCTGAAGCGGCCATAAAAGCCCTGGAATCCTTTGATAATCCTATTATATTAATAGCTGGGGGCAGGAATAAGGGTTCTTCTTTTGAGGAACTGGCCCAGGTTATAAAGTCCAGGGTAAAAGAACTGGTTTTACTGGGAGAAGCAAAAGATCAGATTAAACAGTCAGTCATGGATGTGAACTACAAGAATATACATGAGGTAGAGAGTTTTGCTGAGGCAGTGAAAACGGCCCAGAACTTGGCAAGGGCAGGGGATGTAGTGTTGTTATCTCCAGCCTGTGCTAGTTGGGATATGTTTCCCAGTTATGAACACCGGGGAGATTTATTCTGTCACTTGGTCCGGTCGGTAAAATAGAGATGCCCCGGTGAAGATCCAGGAGGACAGGGAGGAAAAATAGATTGAGATTAAAGAAAGGACCACCCGATTTTATTCTCTTTATAACTACACTGGCCCTTCTGGGCTTGGGATTGGTAATGGTATTCAGCTCCAGTGCAGTAACCGCAGGGGTTAGATATGATGACC